>JBIKIO010000095.1:0-5633 GCA_044361555.1 Opitutales bacterium | reverse complement strand
AGGATGACCGGACCGATCTGGTCGGAGCCGCTGAGGCCCGGAAGCGGGACCGCGGCGATGACACCCGGGACGACGGCGGGCGCAGCCGGAGCAGCGGGGGCGGCGGCCGGAGCGGCCTGGCCGAAGCCCGCGATGGGGGCGGAGGCAGCAGCCAGCAACAGGCAGAAAATAGGCAGAGAAGCCCGCCGTTGACGAGGGGTGGAATGAGCGCGGATCACTTGGGTAAGAAGGGGTACGCTTTGATAACACCAAATGGCAGGAATAGTTCGACGAAAAATCGGTTTTGAGAGGTTTTTTCGGGGGTTAAGCCCACCGCAAACAGGGAGATAACCTATGAGTAGTGAACATAGTTTCACCTTTGGCTTGCTTAGTCCCGCTAATCGTGACAAAAGACCCCTCAAAGCTGCTATGCGCGAAGATATCCCCGAATGGCTGGGTAAGCCGCCCCTCCGCGGAACGGATCAATGGGTGGCCTGGTTGGCCCGATGGCGTCGCTACGCCAAGGTCGAGCTGCGGGACGCGGCGGCGGACGACCCGGAATATGATTTCGGCCTGCTGACGCCCGAGGAGCGCTGGCGGGTGGCCTTGGCCCTCCAGGTCAAAGCCCAGATCGAAGCCGGGCGACTGAACGCCCCCGTGCCCATGTCGTTGGCCCTCGGTCGCAAGGTCAGCGACCTCGACCATGCCGGCGTCGTGGCGTGGCAGGTCGGCCGCTCGGTCGTCTCGCCGATTCCCGACGCCGCCTTCACCGCTGCGCTCGAATGGAGCAACGCGCGGGAGAATCCGCGGCGCCGCCGGATCTCGCATGCCATCCGCTACGGCTTCATCGCGGGCCTGGGCGGCGAGGCCGCCGCGCCCGCCTGGTCTTCGCCGGACTACGTCGCGGCCTATGAAGCCTCGTGGGAGCTCGGCAACGCGCTCGCCATCGAGACGGACCCGCGGGGATAGGTTGCGAAAAGCCCGCCCGCGGGCAGAGTAAGCTTTCATCGCATTATGGATACCATCGCCGTCGTCCTCCTCCTGATCGTCATCGCCTTCCAGGTCTACGTCTCCTTCTTCAAGTCCGCCGGGCCCGCCGGGGATGACAAGTCCAGCGCCCTCCTGCTCGAAGACCTGCGTCGCCAGCTCGGCGAAGCGAACGCCGTCGCTGAACGGGAGCGCACGGCGAAGGGCGACGCCCAGTCGCGGGCTTCCGGCGCGGAGTCCGCCCGCCAGGCGGCGCACCAGCAGCTCACCGAAGCCCAGCAGGCCCAGGAGCGCGCCATCACCCAGCTCCGCGCAGACCATACCAAGGCGCTGGCCGATGCGGAGACCCGCTACAACAAAGCCTTGGCCGACCTCCGCATCACCTTCGAGAAGACCAGCACGGACGTCCTCAAGGGCATGGCGCCCGACGTCACCAAGGAAGTCTCCACCCGCGTGGAGCCGCTGATCGCGCAGATCAACACGGCCCTGGAAAGCTATCGTCAGGCCATGCAGCAAGGCATGCGGAGCCAGGGCGACGCACTCGCCGCCGTCGGCGCGCAGATGAAGACCATCAGCGAGACCACGGCCGCCCTCGCGACGAGCACGACGGACTTCACCTCCGTCCTCAAGTCCTCGCAGCACCGCGGCAAGTGGGGTGAACAGACGCTCCGCAACGTCGTGGAAGCCGCCGGCCTGAGCCCGCACTGCGACTTCGCCGAACAGGTCTCGCAGGACGACGCCCGGCCCGACCTCATCGTCAAGCTCCCGGGCAACCGTTGCATCATCATCGATTCCAAGGTGCCCGAGTTCGACGTCGCGATCGCCGACCAGGCCGCGCCCAACCGCCGCGAACTCGTCGCCGCGCACGCCGCCAAGCTGCGCAAGACCATTCGCGACCTCGCCGCGAAGGCTTACCCTGCGGCCATGGAGAAGCAGGGCGTGACGCCGTTCGACAAGGTCGTGCTCTTTCTGCCGGCCGAATCGCTGCTGAGCACCGCGCTCGAAGGCGACAACGAGCTCATCCTCGCCGCCGCGCGCGAAGGCATCCTCATCGCCACCCCCGCGACCCTCATGGGTTTCCTCGGTGCGATCAACCTCGCCTGGCAGCAGCACACCCAGGCCGAGAACGCGGGCCGCATCGCCGAGGAAGCCACCGAGCTGTTCGACCGCCTCGTGAAGTTCACCGAGCATTTCATCAAGGTCCGCAAGGGCCTGCTGGCCGCCTCCGAAAGCCTCGACGCCGCCATCGGCAGCTACGAGACGCGCATCCGCCCGCAGGGTGAGCGCGTGCGCGAGCTCGGCGGGGCCGCGAGCCGTGACGCCCTGACGGAGATCCTCCCGGTCAACGCCTCGATCCGTCGCCTGGAGAATTCGGCGGAGTAGGCGGGAATCCTGCTGGTGGAGCCGATGAGGTTCGAACTCACGGCCTCGTCATTGCGAACGACGCGCTCTACCAACTGAGCTACGGCCCCAAACAGCAGGAAGTTAAGGCAAGCCGCCCCGACGGGGGCGGTCAAGGTTTAGATGCCTGTCGCCTTGCCTCGGACCGGAATCGCCGTAGATTCCACGCTCCTTAACACCATGCGCGTAGCCAAAGAAACCGTCGTCGCCATCGAATACACCCTGAAGGACGACCAGGGTAACATCATCGACGCCTCCGGCGAACGCGGGCCGATGGAGTATCTCCACGGCGCGCAGAACATCATCCCTGGCCTCGAGCAGGGCATCGACGGGCTCGTCGCCGGCGACACCAAGAACGTGCTCGTCCCGCCGCAGCTCGGCTACGGCGAATACAGCGACAAACTGCTGCAGCACGTGCCCCTCACCGCCTTCGGCGCCAACACCCCGCAGGTCGGCATGCGTTTCCACGCCGAGACCAACCTCGGGATGCGCGTCCTCACGATCAAGAAGATCGAAGGCGAAGAAGTCACCCTCGACGGCAATCATGAGCTCGCCGGCAAGACCCTCCATTTCGACATCAAGGTCGTCTCCGTCCGCGCGGCTGAACTCACCGAACTCTCCCACGGCCACCCGCACCAGTCGGGCGGTTGCTGCGGCGGCGGCGGTTGCGGTTCCGGCGAAGCTTCCGAAGGCGGTTGCTGCTCGACCGGCGAAGCCTCCGAAGGCGGCTGCTGTTCGACCGAAGAAGGCTCCGCCGGCGGTTGTTGCTCCACCGAAGAACCGGCCGCCGCGCAGAAGCAAGGCGGCTGCGGCTCCGGCGGCTGCGGTTGCTCGTAAGCCGAATCCGGAAGCCCCCAGAAAAGGCCGCCCACAGGGGCGGCCTTTTTCGTGCCGCCACGGACGAGGTATAATCCCCGGGGGATTTTATTTTGCATATATATTGTAACCATCGGCCAGGAGCCCATCCAAGGGCCATGCGTTCCTTCCTGCTCCTGCTCCTCGCCACCACCTGTGCTCACGCCATCCCCAGCCAGCGGGACGGCCTGCTCACGGCCAAGCGGGAAACCCAAGCAACCTACACCGCGGCGCAGCGGGCCAAAGACAAAGCCCAGTTCATCGCGGCGGCGAACCGTTTCCAAGAAGTCGGCCAGAAGGTGATCGCCGCGAACCAGGCCGCCTTGGCGGCTATCAAGCCGGGCTTCCCGCCGGACGTGAAAAGCACGCAGGCGATGCAGACGTGGACCAAGAAGATCGCGGATATCCGCAAGTCGTTAGGCTCCGCCAACCAAAGCCTGGGTAATTTCATCCTGCCGACGGAATTCAGTCCGGAGTCCATTCGCTCCGTCGACCGCTATATCCGCGAGATCGACCTGGCCATCGAGGCGCACCACGCCGCCTGCCTGAATATTCGCTGAGCGCGGCGGAGCCGCGAGGGGGCGCTTACGCGAATTAGTTGACCCGTTGACCAGTGGGCCGGTTGGCCAGAGATACAAATAAGAGGACCGGTGGCTTGGTTGACCAGAGGGCGCGTGAGGGGGCATACTGTCGCGAGGGCACGGGGGTCTTGGGTTGCCCCGGCAGGATGGCCACGCAGGCTGAGGCTCACCCCCGCGCATGCGCCCTGACTCCATCCATGCCCGTGACCTGACACCGGGGCAGACGCGGCTCTCGCTCGCGATCGTCGCAGGGCTGTTCTTCATCTTCGGCTTCGTCTCCTGGGCGAACGCGATCCTGATCCCGTATTTCAAGATCGCCTGCGAGCTGACGCACTTCGAGGCCTACCTGGTCACGTTCGCCTTCTATATCTCCTACCTCGTGTTCTCCTGGCCGGCCGCCGGGCTGTTACGCCGGACCGGCTTCAAGCGCGGGATGATGATTGGCTTCTGGGTGATGTCGGTCGGCGCGCTGCTCTTCATCCCTGCGGCCTTCCTACGCGCCTACCCGGTCTTCCTCGGCGGCCTGTTCACGCTCGGCGCCGGTCTCGCGATCCTGCAGACCGCCGCGAATCCTTACGTCACCGTGCTCGGCCCGCAGGCCTCGGCGGCCCGCCGCATCAGCCTGATGGGCATCGGCAACAAAGGCGCGGGGATCCTGGCGCCGATCCTCTTCGCCGCCTTCGTGCTGCGGGTGACGGACACCGCGCTGTTCGCGGCCCTGCCGACGATGGATCCGGCCGCGAAGGCGGCGGCGCTCGACGAACTGATCCGCCGGGTGGTGACGCCTTACGCCTGCGTCGCGGCCGTGCTGGCCGTGCTCGGCCTGCTGGTGCGCTGGTCGCCCTTGCCGGAAATCGATACCGACCACGAGACCGCCGAAGTCGCCGAAGCCAACGCCGGCAAGACCAGCGTGTTCCAGTTTCCGCAGCTCGTGCTCGGTGCGCTGGGCATCTTCCTGCACGTCGGCACGCAGACCGTGGCGGTCGATACCATCATCGGCTACGCGGACACGATGGGCATCCCGCTGGCCGCGGCGAAGATCCTGCCGGGGTGCGTGCTCGGAGCGATGATCGTCGGTTATCTTCTCGGGCTGGCGTTCATCCCCCGCTTCATCTCGCAGGTGACGGCTCTGCGCGCCTGCACGGTGCTCGGCGTCGTCGGCACGCTCGGTGTGCTCTTCGCGCCGGGCCAGCTGACCTTCCTCGGCTTGACCGCCGACACGTCGCTCTGGTGCATCACCCTGCTCGGCCTCTCGAACTCGTTGACCTGGGCGGGCATCTGGCCGCTCGCGCTGGACGGCCTCGGCCGGTTCACCAAGACCGGCGCCTCGCTCATGATCATGGGACTATGCGGCAATGCGCTCATCCCGCTCGGCTACGGTTGGCTGGCGGACGGATATGGTGAACGCGCCGGGTACTGGGTACTGCTGCCCTGCTACCTATATCTGACGTATTACGCGGCGAGTGGGCATAAGAAGAGAGAATGGTGACGATACTTTAGAGGCTTAGTTGACCAGAGGCTCGGAGGCTCGGAACGAGGCAGCACTAGTTGACACGTTGGCAAGTTGGCATGTGGGCAAGGGATGAACGCTCGCTCAAAGGGAAACCGGAGACCGGATGGTTAGCTGGGGGCACAAATAATAGGCAGTGCAAAGGTGGAACCAACTTCTGGTGACGGGTGACGGGCACGGGAGTCGGTGGCTCAGGAGCCGGCCTCTCGGCCATCAGCCGCGGGAACCTGGATCCGGCTGCCGACGGCTGGACGGCTGGCGCCCGAATAGCTGATGCCCCGCTGGCCGTCACCTGTCACCCGAAGGAATAATGGCCGCAG
>JBIKIO010000018.1:0-18292 GCA_044361555.1 Opitutales bacterium | reverse complement strand
CCGAGGATCGTGAGGAAGCACGTCACCATCGCGGTGGCGGCGAGGTCGGTCGGCGAGAAGCCTTCGCCCTTGCCTTGGTTGTCGACCGGGGCGTCGGTCACGATGACGTGGCCCGAAGGCCCGTGCACGGCGCGGACGTGGAGGTCACCGAGGTATTCGCAGGAGATGTTGACGGCCATGCGGGGAGTTAAGCCGCCGGACGGGCGCTCCCAACAAAAAACCCCGGCGGGCCGGGGTCGGTGGAAAGGAACTCGCGGGCCGATTATTCGCCGTCCTTGCCGATGGCGTCGACCGGGCAGCCTTCGAGGGCCTCCATGCACTTGTCGATGCCTTCCTGGTCGGTCGGCTGGGCGAAGACGTAGGAATAGCCACCGTCGTCCTGGCGCGTGAAGGACTTCGGGGCGGTCTCGCGGCAGAGATCGCAATCGATGCACTGCGAGTCCACGTAGAATTTGCCCGTGACGCTCTCGGGACGCTTGTCGTTCTTGTCGGCCATAAGACTCCCACTATTTGGAAGCCCGACCGCAGGTGTCAAGAATGCGCGTCAGTTGGCGGGCAGCATGACCACCAGACGGTGGCGGAAAAGCCCGTCGCGGCCGACGAGGTAGGCAGCGGAAAGACGATCGGCCGTGGCGAAGGTCACCTCGATGACCGCGTCAGGGGTCAGGTTAGGGCGCAGGCCGGGGCCGGGCTGACGGTCGAAGGGCAGGAGCGGGCGGACCACGACGGTGGCGACCGGCAGCTCGTGCTCCTGCTGGATGACCAGGCGGAGGCGGGAGCGCGTGGCGGCGTCGACCCCCTCCCAGCAGAACAAGTTCTCGATCGCGGCGGCGTCGCGGCGGGCGAAGGCATCGCGGAGTTCTTCGGCCAGTACGCCCACGGTGCGCGTCTGCCACCATGACCAGACCGCGACCAGCAGGAAGCCGAGCAGCAGGCCGAGGACCGCCGCGAAGACGCGACGGAACCAAGGTGAACGGAGGAGAAGCGGGCGCACGCGGGAGAAGGACGTTGACCGAATAGCAGGGACGGAGATATGCACGCAAGAGCCATGGCGCACGAAAGCAAGCCCTCCGCAGATTCCGGCCGATATGCGGCCCGGGGAGTCTCCGCCTCCAAGAGCGAAGTGCACGCTGCGGTGGACCGCCTCGACCCTGGCCTCTACCCGCAGGCCTTCTGCAAGATCGTGGCCGACAACCTGACCGGCGACGCGTCGAAGTGCGTCGTCACGCATTCGGACGGCTCCGGCACCAAGGCCCTGCTGGCTTATCTTTGGTGGAAGGAGACCGGCGACGCGTCCGTCTTCCGCGGCATCGCCCAGGATAGCATCGTCATGAACATCGACGACCTCCTGTGCGTCGGCGTGACCAAAGGCGTCATCCTCTCCTCGACCATCAACCGCAACGCCAAGGCCATCCCCGGCGCGATCCTCGCCGAGCTGATCAACGGCACCGAGGACGTGCTCGCCATGCTGCGTGCGCAGGGCTTCGGCATCACCTCCGGCGGCGGCGAGACCGCTGACGTCGGCGACCTCACGCCCACGCTGACCGTGGACTCCACCGCGACCGCGATCCTCACGCGCGCTGAAGTCGTGGACGCCGCGCGCGTCGTGCCCGGCCTCGTCATCGTCGGCATTGCTTCGCACGGTAAAGCCACCTACGAGACCGCCGAGAACAGCGGCATCGGCTCCAACGGCCTGACCAGCGCCCGCCACGAGCTGCTCTCTAAATACTACGCCGAGAAATATCCGGAGACCTACGACAAGGCCACCCCGGCGGACCTCGCCTACTGCGGCCCCCACCGGATGACGGACCCCTTACCCGGCTCGACGCTCACCGTCGGCCAGGCTCTGCTCTCCCCCACCCGCACCTACGCCCCTTATGCCCTGCGCCTGCTCCAGGCCCTCGGTAATCAAAGGGTCAAAGGCCTCGTCCACTGCTCCGGGGGCGGCCAGACCAAGTGCCGTCGCTTCGGCAGCAAGGTGCATTTCATCAAGGACAACCTCTTCCCGACCCCCCCGATTTTCGCGGAAATCGCCCGCGTCAGTGGCACGGAACCCAAGGAAATGCACCAGGTTTACAATATGGGACACCGCTTGGAGGTCTTCTTGGAGCCGCAAGACGCGGAAATCGCCCTCCGGATCGCATCCGAGCTCGGCCTGGGCGCCCAGATCATCGGCCGGACCGAAGCCTCGACCCGGCCGGACGGAGCTAACCACGTCACCATCCTTAAGGACGGCCAGACGTTGGCCTACGCTTAAGGCCCCCGTCAGGGGAATATAAGGCTCGGGTGGTCGGGCAGACAGGACTTGAACCTGCAACACCCTGCTCCCAAAGCAGGGACTCTACCAATTGAGATACTGCCCGGTACCCGAGAAAACAGTATGATTTTGTGTTGCCGTCCCTGTCAAACCGCTAATCTCAACTAGTTCTAACCCGCAAAACACCTCCACACATGGAAAACGACAGCATCTCCTCCTCTTCTTCCGAATCCAAACTCCCGCTCATCGTGGGTATCCTTGGTTTCGCCCTCGGCGCCGCCGGCCTCGTGCTCGGTATCAAGGCCAAGGGTGCCGCCGAGACCGCCAACGTGGTTGCGGCTGAAGCCAAGACCACCGCCGACACCGCTAACAACGCCGTCACCAGCAAGGCCAACGCCACTGACGTCCAGGCCCTCCAGGCCGATCTCGCCGCCACCAAGGATCAGTTTTCCCAGAACGTGACTTCGTTCACCGAAGCGATCACCGCCCTCCAGAAGGTCGCCACCTCCAAGCCGACCACCGGCACCGGCAAATCCGCCACTCCTGCCGGACCCGGCGAATACGTCGTCGCCAAGGGCGACAACCTCGGCTCCATCGCCAAGAAGAACGGTATCTCTCTCAAGGCCATCCAGGACCTCAATCCTGGCGTGAACGCCAACCGCCTGCAGATCGGTCAGAAGCTGAAGGTCAAGTAAGCCAAGCATGTCGGCGCCCTCTCGCTGGTCCGTCCGGCACGAAGAGCTCCACGCCGACTGCAGGGTTTTCCGGGTTTTCAAAGAACGCTGTCATCACCCTCTCGATCACCGAGAGGGTGATTTCTTTGTGCTCCGTTCCCGCGACTGGGTGCTCGCGCTCCCGATCACGGATGACGGCCGCCTCGTGATGGTGCGGCAATATCGCTTCGGCACGCGCGACCTCTCCACCGAAGCGCCGGGCGGCATCATGGAAGCGGGCGAAGACCCGCGCGTGACCGCGGCGCGCGAGACCGAGGAGGAGACCGGCTTCGCCGGCGGCCAGGCCCGCTTGCTCGGAACCTGCGCGCCGAACCCCGCCATCCAGGCTAATCGCTGCCACTTCGTGCTGCTCGAAGGCGTCCGCCCCACGGGCCGCCGCGAGCCCGACGAACACGAGGAGATCCAAGTCCTCGCCGTGTCACCCAAGGCCGCCCTCGCCGAGGCGCTCGCCAATCCGGCGCAGCATTCGCTCGCCCTCCTCGCGCTCTATCGTCTTCGTGACGAACGCCCCGACCTCTTCTCATGACCACTCCCACCCGCATCAAGCACAAGGGCCGCGAAGCCGACCCCGTCCTCGTCGTCGGCTCCGTCGCCTACGACAGCATCATCACCCCGCACGACAAGGGTGAACGGATCCTCGGCGGCAGCGCCGCCTACGCGTGCCTCGCCGCGAGCTACTTCGCGCCGCCCCGCATCGTGGGCGTCGTCGGCCATGACTTCCGGGACCGCGACCGCAACAAGCTCGCCAAGCGCGGCGTGGACCTCGACGGACTGCTCACCGACGCCTCCGGCCGCACCTTCTTCTGGCGCGGACGTTATCACGAGAACTACAACCGCCGCGACACCGAGGACCTCCAGCTCAACGTCTTCGAGCACTTCAAGCCGCGCCTGCCCGAGGCGCACCTCTCGACGCCGTTCGTGATGCTCGGCAACATCCGCCCCGACCTGCAGCTCGACGTCCTCAATCAGCTCGCAAACCCCCGCTTCGTGCTCGCCGACACCATCGACATCTGGATCGAGACGCAGCGGGACAAGCTCGGCGAAGTCATGCGCCGCGCCGACCTCCTGGTCGTCAACGACACCGAGTCGGCCAAGCTGACCGGCGAGAGCAACGTCATCGTCGCCGGCCGCGAGCTGCGGAAGCACGGCTGCAAGAGCGTCATCATCAAGAAAGGCGAGCACGGCGCCGTCCTCTTCCACGAAGAAGGCATGTTCGCCCTGCCTGCCTACCCTGTCACCGAACTGCGCGACCCCACCGGCGCCGGCGACAGCTTCGCGGGCGCGCTCCTCGGCTACCTCGCCGCGACCGGTTCCACGGATTTCGCGACCCTGAAGCAGGCCATGGTCTACGGCACCGCCGTCGCCAGCCTGACCGTCGAAGCGTTCTCAACCGACCGCCTGGCCAAGGCCGGCTGCCGCGAGATCCGCGCCCGTCGTAAGGAGCTGCTGAAGCTGATCAAGGCCTAGCCGCGGGGGCGGCCGAGCATCCGCCACAACACGAAGAGCAGCACGCCCGAGAAGACGAGGTCGCCGACCACCAGCGGCCAGAGCTTCGGGAGCTTCTGCGCGAAGAGCCCGTAGCCAAGCGCAAGGGCCTGCAGCACGATGAGGATAGCCAGCAACGGGACGAAGCGACGGAGCTTAGCCAGCGGATCGGGAGCGCTCATGCGAAATGACGACGGTGGGCTTCGGCCAGACCGAGGAGCGTGAGGTGCGGCTCGTGCGTGACGCGGTCGCGCCACGAAGCCGGTAGGTAGACCGCGGCGCCGCCGGTGACGATGACCTTGGGCATCGGCGAACCTTGGCGCATCAGCTCGGCGCAGACGCCGTCGAGCAGGGCCCCGATCATGCCGGCGAAGCCGAGCGCACAACCCGCGCGCATGGCGTCGACCGTCGACTTGCCGATAGCGGGTCCGCCGAGGAGAGCCGTCGGGTCGAGCGCCGGCAAGAGCGCCGTGCGCTCATGAAGGTAACGCGTCATCACCCCGAGACCGGGCGCGATGATGCCGCCGGCGTAGCCACGTTCGGTGAGGATATCGACCGTGGTGGCCGTGCCCATGCCGATGATCACCGCGGGCGCGCCCGCGACGAACTGCGCGCCGACGCAGTCCGCGAGCCGGTCCTGGCCGACTTCCGACGGCGTCGGGTAATCGAAGCCGAGACCTTTCACGGTGTCGTGACGAAGATGATAGCAGGGCCGGCCGCAGCTCAGGAGCGTCGGCTGCAGGACCGCGGTCGCCGCGGGCACCACGCTGGCGAAGGCGACGCCGGCGGACGGATGCGCGGCAAGCAGCGCCGTCAACGCGACGGTGTCGAGCGAGACGGTCGGGACCTCGCCGTGGGCGAGGACATTACGACCATCGACGACGCCCCAGTGCGCGTGCGTGTTGCCGACATCGAGACAGAAGAGAGCCACGGGATGAAAGTGTCGAGAGGGCGAGCCGGCGCAAGCGTCAGGGTTTGCGCAGGGTGACCTCGCCCGAGGAGACGATCGCGCGGCGACCGCCGCCGGTGCGCAGGATGAGCGAGCCCTCGTCATCGATGCCGTCGACGACGCCCGCGACGGGGTCGCCCCGCAGCCCGACGCGTACGGACTTGCCCGCGAGGACGTCGTGATGACTCCAGAGCTTGCGGAAAGAACGGGACCAAGTCCCCTCTTCGAACTGCTCCCAGGCGCGGAAGAGCGCGGCGATGACGCCGGCGGCCTCGCGATTGAGATCGAGCGGAGAGCCCAGCGCGGCCTCAAGCGAGCCGGCCGTGGCGCGGAGGTCGGCGGGGAAATCCTTGGGTGCGCCGGTCAGGTTGAGGCCAACGCCGAAGACAAGCTCGCGGACCGAGTCGGCGTCGAGGCGCGCTTCCGTGAGCATGCCCGCGACCTTGCGTCCGTCCGGCGACTGCAGGTCGTTGGGCCACTTGAGCCCGAGCTTCAGGCCGAGGGATTTCTCGACGTGCGCGCAGAGGGCGAGACCCATCCAGAGCGTGAAGGGCTTGAGACGTTCCGGCGGGATGAACGGCCGGAAGGCGAGCGAGAGGTAGAGGTTGCCGGAGGCGGCGCTGTGCCACTTGCGGCCGAGACGACCGCGGCCGGCCTTCTGCGAGCGGGCGAGGACCGCGAACGGCGCTTCCTGACCGACGGCGAGGCGACGCTCCGCTTCGGAATTCGTGCTGTCGACCTCGGCGAGGAACTCCACCTTCGGCGCGACTTTCAATCGGCGGAGATGCGCGTCGAGCAAGGCCGGATCGAGGTGACGCGGAACGGAACGCAGCGCGTACCCTTTACGCGTGGAGGCCGCGAAGACGTAACCGGTGGCGCGCAGGCGCTCGAGCCGGCTCCAGATCGCCACGCGCGAGACGCCGAGCTCCTTGGCGAGACGGTCGCCGCTGACGGGCTCGCCGTCGGCTTCGAGGAAGGCCAGGAGGATGCTGCTGTCGAGGTCCGCCATGACGTCAGAGCCAATCGAGGCCGATATCGCACCACGGCGCCGCGTGGGTGAGCGCGCCGCTCGAGACGAAATCCGGCGCGAGCGCGCCGATGAGCGGCAAGGATTCCAAGGTCACCCCGCCGCTGACTTCGGACCAGGCGCGGCCACGCAGAAGCGGGATGGCTTCACGAAGGTCGTTGAGCGGGAAGTTATCGAGCAGGATCACGTCGGCGCCCGCGGCGAGGGCGGGTTCGAGTTGGTCGAGCCGGTCGACCTCGACTTCGACGAGCAGATCAGGCCGCTCCGTCCGGGCGCGGCGGACAAGCGAGGTGAGCCGTTCGCCGGCGGTGGCGCCACCGGCCGCGAGGTGATTGTCCTTCACCATGATGCGGTCGAACAACCCGAGCCGGTGATTATAGCCGCCGCCCTGGGCCACCGCGTATTTCTCCAACATGCGGAAGCCCGGCGTCGTCTTACGCGTATCAAGCAGCTTGGTGTACGATGAACCGAGCGCGAGCACGTGGGCGCGGGTGTGCGTGGCCACGCCGCCGAGGCGCTGCAGGAAATTCAGGAGCACGCGTTCGGCGGAGAGCAGGTCGGCCGCGGGCCCTTCGACTTCGGCGACCGCGGCGCCGGCCGGCACCTGCTGACCGTCGGCGGAAAGCAACGTCGCGCGGCAGCGGCCGCCGTAGGCGGCGAAGATGACGTCGAGCAGGCCGAGCCCCGCGAGGACCATCGGGCGGCGGGCGACGATGCGGGCGCGGGCGCGTTCGGCGCCGGCGAGCAGGGCGGCCGAAGGATCGCCCGGACGGGCCGGACGTTGCGCGAGGCCAAGCCCCGCTAGGTCTTCTTCGCGGGCGAGTTCGGCGAACCGAAGCAACCACGCACGATCCAGCTCGTCCCAGCGGAGACGGCGGATGAGTCGGTCGGATTGGCCGGGGTCGCGCGGCATGGGTTCACCTTACGGCCCCTCCCCTTGCGGGCAAGGGGGTTAACGGAAGAACTCCTTGAACTTAGACCGCCAGGATTCGGAAACCGGCGCGGCTTCGTCGCCGCAGGCAGCGGCATAGGCCTTGAGGGCCTCCTTCTCCTTGTCGGTCATCTTTTTCGGGACGTCGATATCGACGCGCACGAGCAGGTCGCCGGCGGTCGAGCCGCGGAGCGGGGGCATGCCTTCGCCGCGCAGGCGGAAGATCGTGCCGCCCTGGGTGCCTGCGGGGATGTTAAGATTGGTCTTACCCTTGAGTTTCGGGACGACGATCTTGCCGCCGAGCGTGGCGATCGAGAACTTCACCGGCACGCTGCAGGCGAGATCGTCCCCGTCGCGTTCGAAGAGCGCATGCTCCTGCACGGTGATGTAGACGTAGAGATCGCCCGCCTGGGCGCCGCGGCGGCCCGCGGAGCCGTTGCCGCTGGAACGGAGCTTGGTCCCCGTGTCGACGCCGGGCGGAATGCGCACGGTGACGCTGGATTCGGCGACCGTCCGGCCTTCGCCGGAGCAGGGCTTGCAAGGTTTGTCGATGCGCTCGCCTTCGCCACCACAGCTGGGGCAGGTCTGCTTCATCGAGAAGAAGCCTTGGGAACGGACGACCTGGCCGTGGCCATGGCACGTCGGACAGCGGGTCTTCTTGGCGCCGGCTTCGGCGCCTGAACCGGAGCACTTCGCGCACGCGACGTGCTTACGATAAGGAATCTTCCGCTCGACGCCCTCGGCGGCTTCCTCGAGCGTCACCTTGAGGTCGACGCGGAGGTCTTCGCCGGCGTTGTCATGGCCGCCGCCACCACCGCCGAACATATCGCCGAAACCACCGCCGCCACCGCCGCCGAACATCTGTTCGAAGATGTCACGCGGGTCGGCGCCACGGAAACCGCCGCCGGCCGGACCGCGGGCGCCGGCGCCCATGTTCGGATCGAAGGCCGCCTCACCGTGCTGGTCGTAGAGCTTACGCTTGGCCTCGTCGCCGAGGATCTCGTAGGCGCGGGACACCTTCTTGAATTTCTCCTCGGCCTCCTTGTTGCCCGGGTTGCGGTCCGGGTGGAACTCCATGGCCTTCTTGCGGTAGGCCTTCTTGAGCTCATCGGCGGAGGCGGACTTCGCGACTCCGAGCAGCGTGTAGTATTCGTCGGCCATCGCAGGAATTACTTAGCGGGGCCGGCGGAGACGAAGACCGCGGCCGGACGGAGCACGCGGTCGTGAAGGAGCCAGCCCGAGCGGGCGACGCGCAGCACCGTGCCTTCGGCGGAGGCGGAGGCCTCGGAACCGACGGCCTCATGGCGGGCCGGATCGAAAGGCTGGCCGGCCGGATTGACCTCGACCAAGCCTTGGGCCGAAAGGATGCCGCGGAGCTGCCCGACTGCCATGCGGAAGCCTTCGCCGACGGCGCGGCCGTCGGTCTGCGTGGCGGCGGCATCCAATCCGAGCGAGAGCGAGTCGAGCGCCGGGAGCAGGTCTTCGAGGAGGCCGGAAGTCGCATACTTGCGGAGGTCCTCGCGTTCGCGCTGATGGCGACGCTGCTGGTTCTGCTGGTCGGCGTTGCTGCGGAGCACGGTGTCCTTGAGTCGCGCGATCTCGCCCTCGAGTTCGGCGAGGCGCACGGCCGGGTCGGCGGGATTCGGAGCGGCTTCGGGGGCGGGTTCGGTCATGGAATTATTTCTCTTCGCGGGAGGAGGCGGGTCGGCGCATCTTCTCGCGCGCCAGTTCGAACATAAGTTCCGGCTGGCGACGGAGGGCCGTCTGAAGGGCCTGCTGCCCCATGGGGACGGAGACCTTGGCGTCGAAGTTCTGTTCGGTGATATCGCTGGCTTCGAACACGAAGCCGAAGTCCTGGTCGACGACGACCCGGCGCGCGGCGGTGCCGTCGCCCGAGATCACGGTGATGCGGCCGACCCGGACGCGCAGATGCTTGATCAGGAACGGCTGCGGAGGCGAAGCCGGCGCCGTGGAGGGCTGGGTCGATGTCACCGGGCCCTTGAGTCCGTTGCCGATATCCTTGCCGTTATTGTCGGAGAGGAAGTCGGCCTTACCGACGATCGTGACGCGCTCGATGTCGAGCTCGGCCTCGTTGACCACCTGGCCGCCGCCTTCGACGAACGTCAGCGGATCGACGTCCAGCACGAGGCGCTTTACCCGGAGGAATTCACGCTCCTGCCAGCGGGAAGGATTGGTGATGACGAGGCCCGCGTAATCGATGCGACCACGGAAGAGGTTGGTCTGGTTGTCCTCGACGGTCAGATGGGCGCCGGACTGGCCGGAAAGCGAGGCGTCGAGCAGCCGGGGGGAGTAGCGACCCAAGGCCCAGACTCCCAGGGCGCCGACGAGGAGCAGGAACAGCACGATACCGCTGAGCACCGTGAGGAGCTTGCGGAGAACGGACCCCGGACGGGACTTCAGGAGGAGCAAAGACATCGATGAACAGGGAAAGGGAGCAGTAGGCATGCCATTGGGCAGGGTCAATGTCGGACCAAAAACGAGGGTTTATGGGCGATTTTCTGGCGATTCGCCCAAAACAAAGGACCCGCCGAGGGCATCGGCGGGTCCTTCTGTCACGGTCGGTGTGACGCGCGGTCCTTACTGAGCCAGCACGGCGAAGGCCAGGCTGTCACCCGCGCGGACTTCAGGGACCGCAGACTGGTTCGGGATGATCGCGACAATCGTGGAGGCGTCGTCGCCCTTGATCACCTCGACGAGGAAATTCTTACCGCCCTTGGTGAGCTGGAGACGGGTGCCGGGATCGCGCTTCTCGACCGGGGCGAGCTCGAGCAGGGAAAGGTCGGCCCGGACATTGCGGATGGCGATGCGAGAGGGGTCAGCGACCGGGGCCGGGGCATCCTTCTCCCAAGAGTAGCGGACGTCTTCGGAAGCCGGAGCGGCTCCGGCCGACGAGGAAGACTTGGTGGATTTGCAGCCGACGAAAAGGGCGGCGAGGGCGAGGAGGAGCAGAGAGCGCTGCATAGGGGTAAGGGGTGAGAAAAAGGGTCTTTTCCGCTTACTTCTTAGTCAATCCCTTAATGCTTGCGGAGGGGCTGGCGGTGGGCTTCCTCCAAGCTCTGATGAGTCAAGAAGCCGCCAAATTGATGCTCGGACTGCCCAAAGGCAGCCTCGAGGAGGCCACCCTCCAGCTGTTCGCCCGGGCCGGGTTCCCCGTGACCAAGAGCAGCCGCTCTTACCGCCCCTCTTTCGACGACCCTGCTCTCGACGGTCGCTTCATCCGCGCCCAGGAAGTGGCCCGTTACGTCGAAGATGGCTTCTTCGACTGCGGACTGACCGGCCAGGACTGGGTCCAAGAGAATAACGCGGACGTCGTGCAGGTCTGCGAACTCATCTACAGCCGCGCCTCCGCCCAGAAGTCCCGCTGGGTCCTCTGCGTGCCCGAAGCCTCGCCCGTGAAGACTGCCCAAGACCTCGCCGGCAAACGCGTCGCCACCGAACTCGTCGAGACCACCCGCCGCTGGTTCAAGTCCCAGGGCGTCGCGTGCGAGGTCGAATTCTCCTGGGGCGCCACCGAAGTGAAGGTGCCAGAGCTCGCCGACGCCATCGTCGACATCACCGAGACCGGCTCCTCGATCAAAGCCAACAAGCTGCGCATCGTCGCCCAGCTGATGGAGACCACCACCGTCCTCGTCGCCAACAAGGCCGCCTGGGCCAATCCCGCCAAGCGCGCCAAGATCGAACAGATCGTGCTCATGCTGCAGGGCGCCCTCGCCGCGCAGCACATGGTCGGCCTGAAGTTCAACCTCCCGAAGGCCAAGCTCGACCAAGTCGCCGCCGCCCTGCCCGCCTTGCGTAATCCAACGGTGTCCCCGCTGAGCAACGCGGATTGGATCGCCGTCGAGACCATCATCGACGCCCGCCAGGCGCGCGAGTTCATCCCGACCCTCAAGGCCGCCGGCGCCGAGGGCATCGTGGAGTATCCGATCAACAAGCTCGTCTACTGACGACCCTCGCCATGGCTGATTCCGTCCGCGTCGGTCTCGTCCAGCTCACCGCCGAGGACACCCCGGCGGCGAACGTGCGCAAGACCCTGCCCCGCATCGAAGAAGCGGCGGCCAAGGGCGCCAAGATCATCGGCCTGCAGGAGATGTTCACGACGAAGTATTTCTGCATCACCCAGGACCCGAAGAATTTCGACCTCGCCGAACCCATCGAGACCGGCCCGTCGGTGACCGAACTCGCCAAGGCCGCCAAGCGCCTCGGCGTCGTCATCGTCGCCCCGCTTTTCGAAGCGCGCGGCAGCGAAGTCTACCATAACACCGCGGCCGTCATCGACGCCGACGGCACCGTGCTCGGCAAATACCGCAAGATGCACATCCCGCAAGATCCCGGCTTCGAGGAGAAGTTCTACTTCACGCCCGGCGACCTCGGCTTCCGCACCTGGAAGACCGCGCACGGCGACATCGGCGTGCTCATCTGCTGGGACCAGTGGTATCCGGAAGCCGCGCGCCTGACCGCGCTCGGCGGGGCGCAGATCCTCTTCTACCCGACCGCGATCGGCTGGCTGCCCGAAGAGAAGGCGGCCCTCGGCCACGCCCAGCACAACGCCTGGGAGACCGTCCAGCGCGGCCACGGCGTCGCCAACGGCTGCTACGTCGCCGCGACCAACCGCGTCGGCACCGAAGGCCGCACCCAGTTCTGGGGCCAGAGCTTCGTCTCCGACCCTTACGGCGAGATCGTCGCCCGCGCTTCGATCGAGAAGGAGGAAGTCCTCCTCGCCGACTGCGACCTCGTGAAGCAGCGCGAATTCCGCCGCATCTGGCCGTTCTTCCGCGACCGCCGCATCGACGCCTACGGCGACCTGACGCGCCGTCTGCGCGACTGACCTTCCGCATGGCCACGCCTCGCTCCCTCGGATTCCGCATGCCCGCGGAATGGGAACCCCAGTCCGCGACCTGGCTGTCGTGGCCGTCCAACACCGCGCTCTGGCCCGGACACTACGGCCTCATCCCGGCGAAGTTCGCCGAGTTCGCTGCGGCGATCGCGCAGTTCCAGCCGGTGAAGATCAACGCCGCCGGCAAACTGCACGCCGAAGCCGAACGCGAACTCAAGGCCGCCAAGGCCGACCTCTCCGTCATCGAACTGACCGATATCGCCACCGACGACGTCTGGTGCCGCGACCACGGCCCGATCTTCGTGAAGAATGATCGGACCAAGGAGCTCGCGCTCACCGACTGGGAATTCCACGGCTGGGGCGGCAAGTTCGAGGCCTCGCTCGACAACCAAGTCCCCGGCAAGATCGCCGCGAAGCTCGGCGTGCCGAAATTCACCTATCCCTTCGAACTCGAAGGCGGCGGCATCGAAGTCTCCGGCGACGGCCTGCTCCTGACGACCGAGGCCGTGCAGAATAATCCGAACCGCGCCGAAGGCCGCGACGATGCCGCGTTCCATGCGGCCATCCGCGACGGCCTGGCGGTCGACGAACTTCTCTGGATCGGCGAAGGCCTCGCCAACGACGACACCGACGGCCATATCGACAACCTCGCGCGCTTCATCGCACCGCGCACCATCCTCGCCGTCAGCGAGACCGACAAGGCTTCGCCCAACTATGCGCCGATGCAGGAGAACCTCCGCCGCCTGCGCGAGATGCGGCCGCGCGGCCAGCGCCTCGACATCCTCGAGCTCCCGCTGCCCAAGCCGATCCGCCTCGCCGGCCGCGACCTCCCGCCGAGCCACGCGAACTTCCTCATCGTGAACGACGGCGTCCTCGTGCCGCTCTACGGCCAGGACTCGGACAAGGTCGCCATGGGCATCATCGGCGACTGCTTCCCCGGCCGGAAGATCATCGGTATCGACTGCCGCGTGCTGCTTATCGAAGGCGGCGCGCTGCATTGTCTCAGTCAGCAGCAACCGGCTTGAACGCGCGCTAGCGCGCTAGCGCGAGGGGGCACGTGGGCACGGTGACACGTGGACAAGGGGCGAATGACAACTCAAAGGGGAACCGGAGACCGGTTGATTGGCTGGGCATCTTTTCAGGTCACGGGTCTCAGCCGTCGGGAGCCAGGTTCAGGTGTTCTGGTACGGGTGCAGGTTCAGGATCTGAATTTTGCCCCGCACCCGTACCTGTACCTGATAACCCGCGCCTGAAACCTGAAGGCCGAGACCTGGGACCCGAAAGCGGCTGGGCTTTAATGTCCGCAGCTAACTTCCCGGTTTCCGGTCTCCCATTGTGTTACGCGTCTTGTCTGGCCCACTGGCCAACGGTTCAACTCCGTCTCGGCTACTTTTGGGGCTTTATCTTCGAGGCGCACCCGCAGTCACCGGCGCAGCCGCCTTCCTTACGGCGACGAGCGGCGGCGAGCCAGCGACGGGCCAACCAGCCGACGGCCACGCCCACGATGGCGCCCACAATGACGGCTTCGAGGTTCATGTGAGCCGGATGACGACCTGGTAGACGGCCATCCCGACGACCCAGGCGAGGGTGGTCATGTACACGAATGAACCCGCGGCCCACTTCCACCCGCCGGTCTCCTGCGCGAGCGTGGCGACCGTGGGGCCACACTGAGAACAGAGGGCGAAGAAGACCATCAGCGCCAGCACCGCGGCCAACGAGAAGATGGGGCTGCCGGCGCGCGGGCCTTCGGACCACTTGGCATCCTGCATCGCCTTGCGCAGATCCTGGCTGTCGGCTTCGGCGCCTTTCCCGACGGAATAAGTCACGCCGAGCGCCGGAACGATCATTTCACGGGCCGGGAAGCTCGCGAGGATGCCGACAGTGATCTTCCAGTCGAAACCCAGCGGGTCAAAGACGGGCTGCAGAGCCTTGCCGAAGCGTCCCATGTAGGACTGCTCGACATAAGCGGCCTGGACGCGCGCCTTGACCTGCTCCGACGACTCCGTCGGATGCGCGGCCCGGACACGTTCCGCCACCGAAGCGTCGCGCGGGAAATAGGAAAGCGCCCAGACGACGATGGTGATGGCGAAGATCACCGTACCGGCCTTGGAGACGAATTCGGCGGCGTTCTGCCACATACGCCAGACGACGTCACGTGGCTTCGGCATCTGGTAGCGCGGAAGTTCGAGCACGAACGGCTGCGGCTTCACTTTAAGGATGAAGCGGGTGAGCACGAAAGCCGTGGGGACGGCGAAGACGAGGCCGACGCAATGCATCCCGACCATCACGAGGGATTCCCAGCCGGGGCCGTAAAGAGGCCCGATGAAGGCTGCGCACATGAGCGCGTAGATCGGGAAACGCGCCGAGCAGCTCATGAACGGCACGACGAACGCCGTCGCGAGGCGGGCTTTGGGATCTTCGATCGTGCGCGTCGAGAGTAGGCTTGGGATGGCGCAGGCGAACCCGGAGAGCATCGGCACGAAGCTCTTGCCGTTGAGCCCGCACCAGCTGAATAGCCGATCCATGATGAAGGCCGCGCGTGCCATGTAGCCGCTGTCTTCGAGGATGCCGATGAAGAGGAACAGGATGAGAATCTGCGGCAGGAAGACGAGGAAGGCGCCGACGCCGCCGATGATGCCATCGGCGACGAGGCTCTGCAGCATAGGATACGCCGCAAGCGATGGAGCGACGACGCCCTTGGTCCAATCCACGGCCAGCTGGATCCAATCCATCGGGAACTTCGCGAGCCAGAAGACCGAAGCGAAGAAACCGAGCATGATCCCCAGGAAGAGGATCGGGCCGAGCACGCGGTGCAGCAGCAGGCGGTCGACGGCGGCGGTGCGGCCGGCCTTGCCGAGTCCTTCGCTCACGACGTCCTCCAGCGCGATGCGGAGCTGGGCGTAATGGACGAGGGGTTCGGCCGCCATCGGGTTGTAGCCGGAATTACGGACGCGTTCTCGCGCGGAGCGGAGCGGTTTCTCGCGCCGCTCGAGCGTCCAGCCAAGCCGGTCAGCCGTCGTCGGATTGGTGTCGAACAGCAGACGCTGCGCATCGGCGGCGGTGATCGCCTTACCCGTGTCGGCGGCGGCGGCCTGCGTGATATCGGCGAGCGCGCCCGCGATGTCAGCCGGCCAGACGACGCGCTTCATCGGCGTACGCCTCGCGAGCGCATCGCTCAGAGCCTGGCGAACTTCCGGGATGCCTTCGCCCTTCCAGGCAGAAGTCAGGATGACCGGCACGCCGCCCAAGCGGCGCGAGAGCAGCTCGGTATCGATGCGCAGGCCCTGCTCTTTGGCGACGTCGGCTTGGTTGAGGACGAGGACCACCGGCAGGCCGAGCTCGGCGACCTGCGAGGCGAGGAAGAGATTGCGGAGCAGATTGGTCGCGTCGACGACCAGCACGACGGCGTCGGGGCGGCGATCGCCGGCGATGTTGCCCGAGAGCGCATCGATGACGACCTGTTCGTCGGGCGAAGCGGCCGCGAGAGAGTAAAGTCCGGGCAGGTCGACGAGCTCGACTTTCTGGCCGTCGCCGAGGTCGCAGGTGCCGGACTTGCGTGAGACCGTGACGCCGGGATAGTTGCCGACGCGCTGTCGCAGGCCGGTCAGGGCGTTGAAGAGGGTCGACTTGCCGGTATTGGGATTACCGACGAGCGCGACCAGCAGGCCTGCTTCAGAGGAGCTCACGGCTGACGCGGGCGCTGGATGGGACAATCGGCGGAGACGTCCACGATGAGGTTCTCGGCCTCAGCGAGGCGCAGGCTGACGACCTGACCGCAGAATTCGATGGCCAGAGGGTCTCCGAGCGGAGCCTTCCGGATAAGCTTCAAGACCATCCCCGGGAGCAGGCCTAGGGCCATCAGACGCTGATCCACCCCACGCTCGGGATTGAGCGAGGCCAGCTTCCCGAATTGACCGGGTAGAAGTTGGGATAGCGGGGTCACGCTAATTGAGATTGAGTCTCAAAAGTAGCCCTCCGCCCCCCATTGTCAACGCGGACCCTCATTCTAGGGGAATGGTTTCCGGCTCCCCCTCCCTCCCTTACCTCCTTATAACCCCTCGATGCACGAGCTGACCCCAGACGCCGAATCGCCGGCCCGGCATACCGAGCGAGATCATGGGGGCATCGGCGGTCACCCCCGGGGGTTGAGCATGCTGTTTTACGCGGAGATGTGGGAACGGTTCTCCTACTACGGCATGCGGGCCATCCTGCTGTTGTTCATGATCGCCCCCTTAGCGATGGGTGGAATGGGGATGGACCAGAAGGAAGCCGCGCAAATCTACGGCAACTACACCATGGCGAGTTACATGGTCTGCATCCTCGGAGGCTATCTGGCGGATAACTTCATCGGCGCGCGGCGTGCGGTCCTGATCGGCGGCCTGATCATCACCGCGGGCCACTACGCCCTGGCGTTCGACTCCGTTCCGACTTTCTACGCCGGCCTCATCCTGATCGCGCTGGGGACCGGACTCCTCAAGCCGAGCATCAGCACGCTCGTCGGCGGGCTCTACTCGCACGGCGACACGCGACGTGACGCCGGCTTCTCCCTCTTCTACATGGGGATCAACCTCGGCGCGTTCGCCGCGCCGCTGGTGGTCGGCTGGCTCGCGCAGAGCGAGGCGTTCCGCGCGACGCTAGCCGGCTGGGGCCTCGATCCGACGCACAGCTGGCATTGGGGCTTCGGCGCGGCGGGCATTGGCATGACCTTCGGGATGATCGTGTATGTGCGCCGGCTCCATTGGCTGTCGCACATCGGTCATGCGCCCGAAGCGGACGCGCCACGCCCGTGGGGCGGGCTCACGCTGGTGACGCTCGGCACCGCCGGGCTGCTCGCCGTGATGATAGCCTCGGACTACGTCGCCTGGATCAATCCCGTCGTCTACGCGCTCCCCATCGTCGGCATCATCTGGTTCGGCGTCGTCCGGCGCGACGAAGAGAGCCACCGCATCGCCGCGATCCTGGTCTTCTTCGTGTGCGCCATCCTCTTCTGGGCGGTCTTCGAACAAGCCGGCTCGTCCCTCACGCTCTTCGCGGAAGACCTGACCCACAACGAGCTGCTCGGCTTCGCGTTCCCGTCGTCGTGGTTCCAATCGGTGAACTCGCTTTTCATCCTCGGCCTCGCGCCTTTGTTCGCGTGGCTGTGGGTGCGCCTGCGCGAACAGCAGCCATCGATTCCGATGAAATTCGTCTGGGGGCTCGTCTTCCTCGGACTCTCCTTCGCCCTGCTCGTCCCCGCGGCGAAACTCACCGTCGAGGGTAAGGTCAGCCCATGGTGGCTGATCGCGGTGTACTTCCTGCAGACCGTCGGCGAACTCTGCCTCAGCCCCGTCGGGCTGAGCGCGATGACCAAGCTCGCGCCGGCGAAGCTGGCCGGACTCGTCATGGGCATCTGGTTCCTCGGCACCGCACTGGGCAACAAGCTCGCCGGCGTGGTCGCCGCGGAATTCAACGCCAAGGACCCGCAGGCGCTCGCGCACTTCTTCTGGCAGCAGGCCCTCCTCGTCGGCGGCCTGACCGTCCTGCTCTTGGTGCTCGTACCGTGGGTGCGTCGCCTGACCGGCGAGACGACCCGCTGAGATGCGAAACGAGCCCGCTTCGACGTCGGCACGGCCGCAGGTGCTCGGGGTGGTCACCTGGCTCGGCGTGATCTTTCTCGGCGGCTGGCTGGCTTGGTGCGCGGCTTTCCAGTTCGCGGGCGTGACGAGCGAAGCCGAGGTCATCAGCACCCACGAGGAACGTCAGCGGCGGAAACGCGGGCGAGATTATTATGAAACCTACGGAGTGGTCCGCTACGCCGACCAGAAGCGACTGCCGCACAACGATAAGTACCGATTATATGCCGGCGAGGCAGTCGGCAGCAAGATCCGGGTCCGTTACCTGCCCTCGCGGCCGGACGACGGCCGGCGGGACGATTTCTGGGGCATCTGGGGCTTGAGCGTGATGGTGTCCGGCGTCTTCGCGCTCATCATCGGCCTCATCTGGCTGGACGTGCTCCGTCGGCGGCGGAAAGCGTCGCCGGGGAATCCGTTCCGCGCGCCGACGGAACCCTGAGCC
>JBIKIO010000066.1:0-7357 GCA_044361555.1 Opitutales bacterium | reverse complement strand
GAGACGATGCTCATCGCGATGAGCGACCAGCAGCATCTCCTCCGCCTCGACCTCCACGGAAAGAAGCTCGGCCAGACCGACCTGCCCGGAGGTAACCCCCGCCAGATCCGCCGCTTCGGTCAGCATTACGTGGTGGCCCACCTCGCCGACAACTGGCCCAAGGACCGCAACAGCCGCGGCTTCCTCTCGATCCTCGACCAGAACCTCCGCGTGGTCTCGAACATCGCCGGCTCCGCGCCCGTCTACGACGCCACCGGTAAGCTCCTGCCGATGAAGCACACCGCCGATGTCTTCCTGCACCCCCATGACGTCCTGGCCAATCCTGACGGTAGCCTGATCGTGGCCCAGTTCGCCTCGGGCAAGACTTACCCCATCAAGCTAGTGCGGGTCTAAAGCACCCTTGCGGACAGGCACGCGCGGCCTAGAACAGGGGGGTGCCCATACCCCGGGAACTCATCTGCAGCCTTTACGTGCTGCTCGCTACCGCACTGTCGGCGGTCGCACGGCCACACCCTGAAATCGCCCTGCCCGAAGGCCTGAAGGAAAACGACCCGAGTTTGCGGTTTATCGATCTCAATGGAGACGGACATGCCGACCTGATTTTTTCTAACGCCGAACGTTACGGCGTCTATCTGTACAATCCGACCGAAAAGAAAAACCTGGGATGGATGCTCGGATGGTCGCACCAGATCCGCGAAGGCAAGCCCGGCGACCGCGACTCCCTCCCCTCCACGGTCGGTCCAGACGTTGCCTTCCACGACGGCGCAATGTGGGTCAAGGGCGTCCAGGCCATGAGCTACGACGAACTCGCACGGCCTCCTGCGCCCGCCCCTCGCTCGCCTCAAGATTCCCTCAAGGCGATCCATGTCAGCCCCGGCTTCACCGTCGAACTCGCCGCCGCCGAACCTCTCGTCCAAGACCCGATCTACATCGACTGGGATGCCCGCGGCCGAATGTGGGTCGTCGAGATGGCCGACTACCCCTTCCACGAGCGCGACGGAAAAGTCCGCAGTGGTCGCGTAAAAATCCTCGAGTCCACCCGTGGCGATGGCGTCTACGATAAGGTCACGGTCTTCCTCGACCACCTTTCCTACCCCACTGGCCTGGCGTGCTGGAAGAATGGCGTGATCATCGCCAGCGTGCCCGAAGTCTTTTATGCCGAGGACACCGATGGCGACGGCAAGGCGGACCGCCGGTCGGTCCTGTTCGACGGCTTCGCCAAGGGAAACCCTCAACACCTCCTCAACGGCTTCAGCTGGGGTCTGGATGGCTGGTATTACGGTGGCAACGGCGACAGCGGCGGCAAGGTGCGCGATGTCAGCACCGGCAAAGTCCATGATCTCAGCGGCCGTGATTTCCGCTTTAGTCCCCGCACGGGTGAATTCCAGCTCCAAGCTGGCCGGGCCCAATACGGCCGCTGGCGCGATGATTTCGGCAACTGGTTCGCCAATGCGAACAACGTGGTCGGCTGGCATTACTTCCTCGACGACCATTACCTCGCGCGGAATCCGAAACTGGCCGTACCAACCCTGCGCCGTAACCTCAATCCTTCCGGCACGCCGATCTTTCCGGCGAGCGTACCCATGCGGCGACTCAACCAGCCGACCGCGGTCAACGTGCTCACCTCGTCCTGTAATCCGATTCCTTATCGCGACAATCTGTTCGGGCCGGATTTCGCAACGTCTCTCTTCCTTTGCGAGCCCGCCAATAATCTCGTCCACCGGGAAGTCCTGACCCCAGACGGCGTCTCTTTCTCTAGCCGCCGCGCCATCAGCGAAGCCTCCTCGGAATTCCTCGCCAGCGAAGATAACTGGAGCCGCTTTACGCAGGCGCGCACGGGCCCCGACGGTTGCCTCTACGTCGTCGACATGTATCGACTCATTATCGAGCACCCTGAGTGGATTCCCCCGCAGATGCTCGGCAGCCTCGATTTGTTCGCGGGGCATGATAAAGGCCGTATCTATCGCATCCGACCCCAAGGATCGACGCCCCGCAAAATTCCCGACCTCAGTAAGCTGACGGACGGCGAACTCGGCCTAGCCCTGCAATCCCCTAACGGCTGGACGCGGGATAATGCCCAGCGATTACTCCTTGAACGCGGTTCAAAGTGGGCGGTCACCCAACCCGTGGGCTCCCCGGCCACCCAGGTGCAACAACTCTGGACCATGCACACGCTGGGCACGCTCACCGCCGCTACGCTACAAGCGGCACACCTGAGCCCTCATGCCACCGTGCGCGAGCATGCTGTCCGCCTCAGCGAAGATCGCCTATCCGAAGGCCCCTTGCTCGATGCCGTGCTCAAAGCCGCCGAAGACGCCGACCTGCGCGTGCGTTATCAAGTCGCGCTCACCTTGGGCGCCACCCAAGACCCTCGGCGTGACGCGGTATTCTCAGAACTGGGCAAGAAGGCCACCGGACAGGCACCGATGTTCATCGCCCTACTGACGGCGGCGCCCGGCCACGCCGAAGCCAAAGCCTGGCAGGCCGCCTTCAAGGTGACCAACAGTCCCAGCGTTAAGAGCGCCGCGCCGATTATCACCGGCACCGTTAATCCGGAACGAGCCAAAGTCGTCGCCCGCTACGCTGGCGTGGCGGCCCTCACCGGCAACAGTGCCAACGGCCACGCTCTCTTCCTGGCCAACTGCGCCGCGTGCCATAAACTCAAAGGGGAAGGCAATGAAATCGGGCCCGACCTCGGTACCATCGCTGGTAAGCCCACCGAACAGCTCCTCGAAGCCATCTTCGACCCCAGCCGCGCCGTGGAGCAACGGTATCTCCTGCAGACGATCACCTTGAAGGACGGTCGCACCTTGGCTGGACTCGTCTCCGAACAAAATGCCAACGCCGTCACCCTGAAACTGGGTACCGTAACGGAAGTCATCTTGCGCGAACAGGTCGCCAAAATCGAGACGAGCAACAAGTCGCTCATGCCCGATGGACTGGAAGCCATACTCAACCCGCAGCAAACGGCCGACCTCCTCGCCTGGGTCCGCCAGAAATGAAGCTGCCACCCCCTCTCCTCCCTACCCTCTGACCGCCATGAAATCCCAAGCTACCCCCCAGCCCCGCGCCCAATCACGTCGTGACTTTCTCCGCTCCGGCGCGACGCTCCTTGCGCTCGGGACGGCCCTGAGTCTGAAGGCTGAGGATGGCCCGGTTTCCTTCATCGAAGGCTATGCGGGGAAAGTCAGTTACGCGCCGGGCGAAGAGGCCACGCTTCATATTTCCACCTCGGCTCCCTCATACACGATCGAGATTACCCGCGCGGGTGCGCAGGACGAGATTGTCTGGAAATCCCCCAAACCTCTCGGTGGCAAAGAATACCCCATCCCCGAATTGGCTTCATCCAAAGGCTGCGGCTGGCCCGTCGCCGTTACCGTCAAGATCCCCGCCGAATGGCGTTCGGGATATTATAATGTCACGCTCCGCGCCGCCGATCGCGGCGGGAAGTTCGTCCGTCGCAGCTCGGTGACGGCCCTAGGGAGCTGTTTCTTCGTGGTACGCGCCGCCGAGCCGGGACGCAAATCTCGCATCCTCCTGCAGCTGTCAACGAACACCTACAACGCCTACAACAACTGGGGCGGCACCAGCCTCTACGCCTACAACGGCCGCGGCGGCGTCCAAGGCACGCGCGTCTCTTTTGAACGCCCGCCCGCCAGTCAGTTTTCGCGCTGGGAACATGGGTTCGTCCAGTGGGCGGAGCGCAACGGGTATGAATTGGATTACGCCGCCAACTCCGACCTGGAATTCCATCCGGAAATGCTCGCGGCCTACAAACTCGTGCTGAGCGTAGGACATGATGAGTATTGGTCCGCGCCGATGCGCGATCATCTGGAAGCCTTCATCACCCGAGGCGGCAACGTGGCCTTCTTCAGCGGCAATACCTGCTGCTGGCAGGTCCGGAGCGAAGACAAGGGCCAGGCCCTGACTTGCTTCAAACAGAACTATTTTGTCGATCCGATGTTCAGTGCCCGCGAGATGGCGAAGCTTTCGACCGCCTGGAGTCACCACTTGATCAAACGCCCGGAAAACCTCCTGACCGGTGTCGGCTTCCTCTGGGGCGGCTACCGCAAGAGCCACGGCCAGTTCATGGATGAACCGGCGGCCTACAAGATCCACCGTCCCCAGCACTGGGTCTTCGCCGGCACGGATCTCACCCAAGACGCCGCCCTCGGCGCCAAGGATACGATCGTCGGCTACGAGTGTGATGGTTGCGAACTCGCCTGGGACAACGGCCTACCCCGTCCGACCGGACGAGACGGCACTCCCAAAGATTTTGAAGTATTGGCTACCTGTCCGGCGCGATGGGCGACGGGCGATTGCGAATGGTATGACGAATGGGAGAAAGGCCGCGTCGGCAATGCGGTCATGGGGCTCTACCAGCGCGGTGGCACCGTGTTCACGACCGGATCGACCGACTGGGCACATGGCCTCCAGGGCAACGATCCGGCCGTGATGCGTATCACCCGCAATATACTCGACCGACTTTCCATATAACAGGCGTCAGGACGTCAGCCTTATCCCTGCGAAGAAACCTCCGATTGGGGTGGAAAGCCACCAACTGACGTTTTGATTAGAGGCATGCCCACCCCTAGAATGACCTTCGGCATCCTTGCCGCCCTATTGGCCGTATCCCTCCCTGCCGCCGAACCGCTCCGCGTCGAAGTCTCCCGTGACGCCTGGATTTCCGCATACCCCACGGAGCAGGAAGGCAATAACGGCGGCGCGTCGAAACTGAAGCTCAAGGGCAACCAGGAATTCTTCCTCATCGATTTCGATCCGGCCAAGTTCAAGGGTCGCCGCGTCGTCCGCGCGACGCTGAACGTCAAACTCGAAGCCGCCATCCCGCTCGGTCGCACCACGGTCTCGACGATCACCCAGGAATGGGTCGAAGGCAAAGGTTCGAGTTACGCTAAGGAACCCGGTGCCACGAGTTTCCGCTGGGCCCGCAATGGCGAGCAGCGCTGGAAAGGAGACGGCAAGGACATCACGGCGGTGACGCTTGGCCTCGGCGGCTCGATCTGGGGTTTCGGCGATCCGACTCCGCCCGACGCCAACCGCTGGCAGGTCATCCCGATCGACCCCGCGGTCGTCCAAGCCCGGCTCGACGGACGTAGTTACGGCTTCTTCGTAATGGACGACGTCGGCAGCGAGTACCAGCGCGACGGAGATAAGTTCACCTACACCCTCTTCCCGAACCGTTACGTCGCCAGCAAGGACAGCAACCGTAAGTCGGCCCCCTACTTCACGCTCTGGCTCGAAGACGGCCCGGCGGATCCTGCTCCGCAAGCCAAGGCCGACGCATACCAGGCTCCGAAGGCGCCGGTGACGCTGCCCGCGGTGCCCAAACTCCCGGCCACTGAGACTTCCGTGACCGCGACCGATGCCCTTGGTCTCCCGATTCCGGGACTACGCCTCTTCGCCGCCAAAGGCGAAGCGGTGACGATGCTGCTTTCGAGCCCTCCCGCCAAGGTCACCATTGACCTGCCCCACCGCCGTTACGACCTACCAAAGGTCGGCGCGCACGTCGACCCGCTCAAGGCCTCGCCGAACGGACGCCTCCTCGAATTCCAGATCCCGAAGGATGCCAAGTCGGGCGAACACCGCGGCATGCTGCGCCTCGACGGCCAGGATGTGCCCTTCTTCGTCCACGTCTGGAACTTCACCCTGCCCGACCAGCTCTCGTTCATCGCCCAGATGAACGGCTACGGACTACACGATACTTCCCGCGATTGGTTCCGACTGGCGCACGAGCATCGCCTGACGCTCAATATGCTGCCGTACGGCTGGACTGGCCGGGTCAGCGCCGCCCCGAAACTACGCCCCGACGGCTCCTTCGACTGGAAGCAGTGGGATGACCGCTTCGGCCCGATGCTCGACGGTTCGGCTTTCGCCGACCTGCCCCGCGGCCCCGTGCCGACCGAAGCCCTCTACCTGCCGCTCAACGAGAACTGGCCGATGAATCATGAGCAGCACTTCAAGGGCGGTTACTGGATCGAAGACGCCTACGACCCCGCTTACTGGCAAACTTTCCGGACCGCCGCGGACGGCTTCGCGAAGCATTTCGCCGAGCGCGGCTGGAAGGAGACGATGTTCGAGTTTTACCTGAATAATAAAGTCTACTTCAAGGAAGGTCGAAACGGTAAGCCCGGCAACTGGAAGGCCTGCTCGGCTCCGTGGATCTTCGACGAACCGATGCACACGCAGGACTTCTGGGCCATCCGCCGTTTCGGTCAGGAGTTCTGGCAGGCCGTGGCTCCCTACAAGGACGTGCGCATCGCCTACCGCATGGATATCTCGCGCCCTGAATGGCAGCGCGACCTGCTTGACGGCGTCTCGAACGTCGACGTCGTCGCCGGCATCCTGCGCGACTACCCCGCCCGCGTCATCGGCCGCAATCGTCGCGACGGCAAGCTGACCTACATGTACGGCTCGGCGAGCAAGCTCGGCCAACCGCTGGTCAGCAATGTCGCCTGGTGCGCCGAGACCTGGGCGCTTGGCGCCGACGGCGTGGTGCCGTGGCAGACCATCGGCGACAAGGACTCGCTGACCAAGCCCGACGAACTCGCGGTGCTCTACCCCGGCGCCGACGGCCCGCTCCCGAGCCTCCGCCTCAAGGCCTTCCGCGCCGGCCAGCAACTCGCTGAGTACCTGACCATCTATTCCCAGGCCTCCGGCCAGGATCGTGACGCCGTCGGCGCGGCGGTGCTCGCCCTACCCGGCCTGCGCGCCGGCACTATCAAGACCTATGCCGACGATGCCGGCAGCTCGGCCTTCGGCGATGGCGCGGCCCGCTCGGTCGCCGAACTCCGCCTCCGCCTCGGCGCCTGGCTCGACGCCCAAGCCCCCGCTCCGCGTGCACGCTGGCACGACCCTCGCCCCAAGGTGATGGACCCCGCCAAACTGCGCCCCATCGTAGCCTTGCCGGCACCGATGACAAAGTAGGGAGTCTACCCGCCTAAGGGCTTTCACCCAGTCGGCTATTTACGGGGAAAATATTCGGAACTTCGGTCTTACGGACTTGTCGGCTTTAAAACTGTCGACACTTTAAAACCCATGGCCTCACCCCAAGCCAAGCCCTCCCCTCGTACCCCGCGGAACAACCGCGCGACGGCCGTGCACCTCCGCCTGCGCAGCAAGATCGTCAGCGGCCACTTCCCCCAAGGCTCCGCCCTGGCCGAACCCGTCCTCGCCGAGCATTTCCACACAAGCCGCGCCCCGGTCCGCGAGGCCCTCATCGCCTTGGAACGAGAAGGTCTCGTCACTTTTGAAAAGACCGGCCGCACCCGCGTGCGCACAATCGCGGAGAAAGATCTCCGCGAGATCATGGAAGCCCGCGCCGCCCTTGAAAGCATGG
>JBIKIO010000064.1:0-7484 GCA_044361555.1 Opitutales bacterium | reverse complement strand
CCGCCCCTCGCCGACTCCGGGTCGACGAGGGGCGTTTGTTTGATGGGTATCGTTGCCTAGGGATTTCGCCTCAGCGTCCATTTTTCGGCTGTCTCATTCCTCCGCGGATGTAGGCTGAAGTCACCCCGATGAAACCCCCTCGATTACTCGCGACCATCGTCTGCGCCGTACTCGCCGCCTTCGCGCATGCGGCTAAGGTCGGTGAACTTCCCGCGGCGACCACGTCCGCCCCGCGGATCGCCGTCTATCTCGATTGTTCGAACTCGATGGCGCCCTACCTGTCCGCGGTCGAGGCCGAGGTGCGCAAGCAGTTCCCCGACGCCGACGTCTTCAGCATCCCGCACATCAAGGTCTGGGTCGATGGCACCGTCGTCCGTGGCGGGGCGACCTCGGTCCTCGCGCATCGTCCTCCGGCCACGGGGTCGCGCGTCTCCCTCGACGCCAGTCGGATGACTCCGGTGGGCCGCGAGATCCTCGCTCGCTATGCGGGTAATTTCGAGATCGGCTCGGTCGGCGCTTGGATCGACATCCTACGTCGCGAAAAGCGCTACGACGCTTTGGTGGTGTTCTCCGATTTCAATGATCAAGTCCTCCAGACACGCGCCGGTACCGGCCAGGTCTACGTCGATGACGCCGACCAGCGTGGTCTGCCTGAGTCGGAAATCGCCGACACGCGCACGGTCGCGGAGAAGGTCTGGGAAGATTCGTGGATCGGTTCTTTCGAGGCCGCGCGCTCAGGCAAAGGACCGGTGCTCTATCTTTTCTCCACCCGCCATCCCGCGACGCGCGTGCTCCAGAAGAGCGCCGAGGTCTCGGGTGGGAAATTCACCCTCGTCGATTGGCTGCGCCCCGACGGCCCGGCGCGTCCGGCCAACTGAGGCCCGTTCCTGAGGGCTTCGCCGGGGCGACGCCTCGGGGATGAACGACAGGCCCCTGCCTTGAGTCCCACGATGGCCCGCTAATCTGCGGGCCATGTCTTTGGCCGACCCTCTCGTGGCAGCCCGCCGTCGCCCTGCCTCCTGGCGGAGCTTGGGCGGTTCTTTGTTCTTCCATGGCTTGCTCGTCGTGCTCGCCTGCTGGGTCGTCCTGCGTACGCCGGATCGCCCGCCCGCCGCGAAAGAGTTCGTCGCACACTCCGTCGCCGGCGGGAAGTCCGGCGCGCCGGCCTCCGTCCACCCGGTGCAACGTAAGCCCAAGGTCGCGATACCGGTGAAGCGATTGGTCTCGAAGTCGGCGAGCGCGACGCTGGCTTTGCCGCCGATGAAGATGCCGACCCTTGAAGCAGGACTGGCCGGCATGGCGGCGGGAAAAGGGAAGGGTGGTTTCGGCCGCGGCCAAGGTGCCTTCGGTGGCAATGGATTAGGTGCCGGTCTGGGTAATCGCACGGGGTTCACGGGCCGTCCGGTGATGGGTGCGTTCATTCGGGCCCATCGCGTGGCGGTGTACCTCGATTGCTCGGGGTCGATGCGTTCCTATCTGCCCCGCGTCGAAGCCGAGATCCGGAAGCAGTTTCCGGATGCGGATGTCTTTCGCTTCGACGGCGCCCGCGTCGTCGGGCTGGGCGACAAGGTCGTCCATGGTCGCAGCTTCCATGGTCAGGCGCCACGCCTCCGCGAAGGGCCCACACAGACGATCGTCGAGACCCTGACCCCGGCGGGGCGGATGGTGCAGGCGAAGGTCCGGATGGCCTGCGAGAAGGGCTCGCTGGGCGCATGGATGGATCGGCTCTTGGCCGAGCCCTACGACGCCTTGGTGGTGTTCTCTGATTTCCAAGACGGCGTCCGGCTCTACGAGACGAAGAAGGGCGAGCCCAAGATGGTCTGGTCGGACAGCTCTTATCATAAGTTCGGGGGCGCGCAGAAAGGCCAGACGCGTTGGCAGCGCGAGTGGCTGGACGCCTTCGCCAAGGGTGCGCAAGGCCGTGGGCCGAGGTTATACCTCTTCAGCGTCCAACAGGAGCCGCAGGCCTTCCTACGAGCCTGCGTGACGGCCTCCGGCGGGGCCTGGACGTCGGTATCTTGGCTCCGTAAGGGCGGCCGGAAGGCGCCTTGACGGTTGCGCCGGCGGGCCGGACGGTTTGGATGTTCGCATGGTCCCTTTCACGGCGGATTACCGCGCCAACTTCTCCGACACGGACGCCGCCGGCATCGTGCATTTCTCGACGACCTTCTTCTGGGTTGAGGCGACCGAAGAGGCCCTCTTCCGTCATCTTAAGCTGCCTTTCCTCCGCACCGAAGGCGCCAAGCTGACCGGCTTTCCCCGCGTGCGCGTGGAGTGCGACTTCCTTTCGCCGATCTACCGTGAGGACGTCGTGACCGTCGCGCTGACGCCGATCGAGATCGGCGACAAGAAACTCGTCTGGGGCTTCACCGCCGCCGTCGGCGAACGCGCCGTCGCCAAGGGCGCCCTGACGACCGTCTATGCCTGGCGCGAAGCGCAAGGTCCGATGTCTGCCGCCCTCGTGCCGCTCGATATCAAGACGGCGCTGCAGAAGCATTTCGGCCTGTGATGGTCGACGCGACGAACCATTCGGGTAAGGTCTCCCGGTTCGGCCTGGTGCTCGTGATCGCCTTGGGCGTATGGGTTTCTGGCTCAATAGCGAACATCTGGCATTGGGGGTATCTGCACGCGGACGAGGCCGTTCAATGGTCCTTGGCCAAGGAGCTATCGGAAGGGACGCCCTATAGCACGCATCAGGACAAGTTCCATGGGCCGACGCTGGCTACGGCGCTGCTCATCTCGGCCAAGGTGACGGGCACGGCACCGATGGACATGCATGAGGATTACCTACGCAGCGTCGTCTCGGTCTTCCTAGGATTGATGGCCGCGGCGGCCCTGATTCTGCCGGGGGTGGGGAAGGGGCCTCGGTACGTGACGGCCGCCTTCATCTTGCTTACGGGCGGGTGCACGCCGTTCAGGTATTACTTCGTTCAGGAGATGCTTCTCGTGTGCGGTTTCGTCTGGGGCGTCGCGCTTTGGATGCGGGCCGAAGGATCGGCGCCGACGTCCCGCTGGTGGTTGCTTTCCGGCGCGGCTTTCGGCTTCGCCCTCGCCTGCAAGGTCACCGCGGCGGCTTACCTGGGCTTCTTCCTCCTGGCCTTGGTGCTTCTGCGTCAGTTCGTGCCTGACCGTCGCTGGCTTCGTTTCGGCTTCGGTCTGGTCGCCTCATGGGCCTGTTTCCAATCCGTCGGCTTCACGGATCTGCCGGGCCTGAAGACCTGGTGGGTGCAGCTGGCGCGTTCTCTCGGCGTCGCGTGCGGTCAATCGGAGGACACCCTCTACGCAGAGAGCTTGGCGCCGTGGGCTTGGGCCGGCGCCTGGCTAGCGATCTTCGCGTTGGGACGCTCCGGCTTTTCCCTCGCCCGCTGGCGGAGCCGCCATGAGGCCGATCTGCCATGCTTGGTCGCGCTCCTCGTCTTCCTCTTCCACCTCGCCCTGCCCTACAAGACTCCGTGGCTCCTGTTGCTGGTCTTCTCGCTGCCGCTGGCGCTCGTCTTGCCGTATCTCCTCGTCGGCGGCGCCGGGCGCATCGCCGCCTTGACCTTAGGCCTCATCGTTGCCGGCGGGAGGGCCCAAGGACCTTTGTCCTCTCATTCCCGGACCAGCGAGCTCGGATCGTTCAATCAAAGCGTCGAGGTGATGTCGAAGGCCTACGGACCCAAGTTCTATGTCGCGGTGGAGGGTGGTCATTACTGGCCGCTGCCCTATTATCTGCGGCGGCACCCCGTCGGTTACGGTGATTTTCCTCAGGCGGCCAAGGCGCCCCTTCGACTGATTCCGGCGAATGACGACAGCAGGCCGTTCGTGCCTGGCTATGTGGCCTTGGGGCCCTTGTTTTTGCGGTCCGACCAGAGCGACCGATATTGGGTGCTGGTTGCCAAAGGCTACGAAAGCGGTTTCGCTACATACAAGAGTCCTTAAGCCATGGAAGACACCCCTATCATCCACAACTTCTCGCACGAGGCCTTCGGCTCCCGTTTCTGGGTCCGCATCGCCGCCGAGGATGGCGTCTACGCCCGCAACGCCGCCGAGGCCTTGTTCCAGCTGCTCGACGACCTAGATTTCCAGACCGATCGTCGTCACGACAGCGGCCCGGTCGCCTCGATCAATCAGATGCCTGAAGGGGCGATGATCGCCGCCTCCGAGCACATCCAGGCGCTCTGGAATTTCTCGAAGGATATCAGCGCCGATACCGGCAAGGCGTTCGACGCCACCGCGGGCGCTCAGTTCACTTACTGGAAGAACCGTGGCGAGATGCCTTTGAATCCTGACGATCAGGCGTGGAATCAGGTGATGTCGGCCTATCACGACGGCGAATTCCGGCTCGATGGCTGCGAACTCCACTGCGTGAAGTTCGGCGGCGCCGTCGACTTCGGCGCGATCGTCCGCGGTTACGCCCTCGACCGCATGGCCGACATGCTCGAGAGCAGCTGGGGTATCCACCGCGCCCTGCTGATGGCTTCCGGCAGCGTCACCCTCGCCCTTGACCCTCCTGGCGAATCCGCGGGCTGGCGCATCGGCGTCGGGGCCAATTCCGAGATCAAGCTCTGCCGCTTCGCCATGGCCAGCAAGACCGCCGATACCACGCACGGCAATCTCGTCGACCCGCGCACGGGTCAGGTGATTTCGTTGCCTGGTCCGGTGCGTTCCATCGCCACCTCCGCGCTTGAGGCCGAAGGCCTCGCCATGGCCGGCGCGGTCCTCAACGCCGCCGAGGCCGAGGAATTCGTCAACCGTGGTTGCAGTCGCGGCCTTTGGATGCCGGACGGCACCAAGCTCGGTTCCGTGACCTATTTCGAGGTGACCGATCGCTCCGTGCCCGAAGCTAAGACGACCACCTCGGAAGAGTCGGCTACTTGAGCTTGGCCTCGACGTCGCGCAGCAAGGTCTCGCGGTCGGCTGAGAATAGATAGAGGTCCGAACCGAGTCGACGTAAGGCGGCCCGGAGGACTTCCGGCGAAGGGCGGCGGTTGAGCATCAGCCGGCGCAGGTAGGTCTCGAGGTCGGCGGAGATCAGCGGATGGTCGAGCTTCAGTCGCACGATCTGCATCAGGATGGCCTGGTTGGTCTCGTTCTGCAGGTGGGCCTGGATGAGCACTTCGTTGGCCTCGTCGTAGCGGCGCGCGGCGATCAGTTTGCGGCTGGCGGCCACCAGCACCTGCGGCGGCACCTTGCGGTGTTGCAGGAGCTTCTGGAGGTTGATCGAGCCGATCTCGGTCTGGCCGTCGGCGAAGTAGGCGATGGTCCGCAGGGCGTCGAAGGCCATGCGCGTCTCGGCGACCCATTGGTCGCGTTCGGCCTGCTTGTACAGGGCGTCGACGAGCAGGATCGTCTCCCGGGCGCGGCCGGCGTTGAGCAGGCATTCCACGTGGACGAGGTCGAAGCGCACGCGGTTGCCGAACTTGCGCTCGACCGCGAGCTTGGCCAGGCGAGCCGTGAGCGCGACGTCCGCGGTATCGTTGCCGAAGCGCGCGAGGTCCAGCATCGGTTGTTCTTGGTTGCCGAACATGCCCACGATCTTCTCCGTCAGGGCTTCGCGGCGGACGCGCCCTTCTTCGCCGGGCAACAGGTAGAGGGATTGGATGAGGGGGCCGGGACGTCCGGGTTGGCTGATGGACAGCAGGTCGAGCGTGTCCTTGGCGCGGAGGAATTCGCCGCTGTCCTTGAGCCAGCGGGCTTTCATCTCGAGCAGGCGGACGCCGGCGGGGAACATGGCGAGCGCCGCATCCAGTTCGGCGAGCGCGCCCGACCGGTCGCCGCTTTCCCAGAGTAGCTGGCAGTTGAGAAGGTAACCGTCCGCAGTCCGATCGAGCCGGTGCTCCTTGATGAGCTTCGCGGCGTCGGCGAAATCTCCCCGGAGGAAGTGCGCCTGCGCGGCCGCCAGACGGAGGTCGGCGCGGATGTCCTCGGCCACCTCCGGGTCGGCCAGGTGCTTCGTCGCCGTGGCGATGAGGCGCGCGTCCTGGTCCAGCATGAAACAGCGTTGGACGTATTGGCGGAAGTATTCGCGGTCCTGCTTGGCGAAGACGAGGGATTCCTCGAGCAGCTGGTAGGCGTCCAGCGGACGCTGGAAGGCGAAGAAGAGGTCGGCGCAGAGTCGCTGCGCCTCGAGGTTGGCCGGGCTCAGCTGGGCGCCGGTCCCGATGTAGCGGGAGAATTCGGCGTAGTCCTGGCGGGCGAGCGCCTCCTTGGCGACGCTCACGTAGTATTCGCCTTTTCGGTAGAGGTGCGCGGAACGACCGTAAGAATCCTTCGCGGTCAGCAGCTTCGCCCTTTCCCGCAGACGAATCTGCTCCTTGCCGAGGAAGAGGTTCGCGGCGGAGTTGGCGGCGCTGTCGGGCAAGTAGAGATACATGTCCGCCCGGCGCGTGGTCGGGATGCCGTTCATGAAACGCTCCTTGAAGTAGTTCGCCTCCGATAGCGCGACCCAGAGCAGCAGCAGGAAGACCGGGAAGAGCAGGCCGATCCGCCGCCAGTTGGGACGGTAGCGACGCTCTTTGTAGCCCACGACTTCGACCGTCACCGTCCCCAGCAGGATAGGATAGCTCGAGCGTGAGCTCTGCCCTTGGCCGTAGACGTAGTGGGGGTCGGCTGACATGCCTGCCACGATGTTCCCGCTCCCCTCGGGGCGGGCAAGTGCGGATTGCCCCTCAGAGGCTCGCAGCGGCTTCCTGGGCGGTCTTGACGGGCGCGAGGCAGGTCTGACCCACGCAGACGGCGTAACCGGCCGCCGTGGCGGCTGGGAGCAGGAAGACGGCCCGATAAGGACGGGAGTGCGGAGCGGTCTGCCCGTCGCCGTTGAGGGCGCCGCGCAGTTCATCCCAGTCGCCGCCGGCCTTCACTGTCGCATGACCGATCGCGAAACGGGCGATGCCGTCCAAGGCATGGGCGACGCCGGTGGGGACGTTCTTGCAGAGTCCGCCGTAAGCCGTGGAAAGATCGGCGAACTCGCGCGCCCAGCGGGGGTCGGCGGAAAGCATCTGGAGCTGGCCGAAACCGTGGAGGAGCGAGGAGTTTCCCGCCGGGACCGCGTTGTCGAACCAGTCCTTCTGACGGACGGAGAGGTCGTCGCGGTCGGGCGGTACGACGAACGCGCCGACGGAATGAGGGTCGCCGAAACGTTCCAATGAGGAGAGCAGCAGGCGTTCGGCGCGCGCGGCGTTAGGGTGCTCGGTGCTGGGGCGAGCCCAGGGCGCGTAGGCGGCGAGGCTGAGCTCGGCTTCGGCTAACCAGGCGAAGTCGCTGAGGTTGCCGTCGAGGGTGGTCTTGTCGCCGTGCGCGACGGACAGCAGGCGGGCGCCGTCTTCGCGGGCGAAGCGGGTCCAGAGGGCGGTTTCCGTTTCGATCGCGAGTTCGACCCAATCCTTTCGGCCGAGAATCCAGCCGGCCTTGGCGAGGTTGCCGACGAGCAGGGCGTTCCAGCTGAGGAGATTCTTATCGTCGCGCGACGGCTGCGGGCGCTGGTCGCGCAGCGCGAGGAGCTT
>JBIKIO010000243.1:0-25707 GCA_044361555.1 Opitutales bacterium | reverse complement strand
CCGGACTATGGGCGTCGGTGAAGCGCAGGCCCGTGGCAGCGAGGCGATCGATGTTTGGCGTCGGCACCTTCGACTCCGGATTATAGCAGCGCACGTCGCCATAGCCGAGGTCGTCGGCGAGGATGAGAAGTATGTTGGGCTGGCCGCCCGCCGCGGCGCAGAGCGCGCCTGCCCACAGGCAAAGGGCGACCAAGGGGCGGACAGGGGCGGTCATGCGATGACAAGATACGACCGCAGGCGCAAAGGGCAAGGGCCGTAGCAACCTCCACACCCGCTGAATTTTTAGGTAGGGACGCGTCGGCGTACGCGTCCGCTGTCTCGAGGTAGGGACAGCACCACGTGCTGTCCTAGCTACCTCTCTGCCGCTCCCAACCGCCAACCGCTTACCGCCACCACCTGTCACGGGTAGGGACGCGTCGGCGACGCGTCCGCCCTATCACCCTTTCGGTCGCGACGCCGTCGCGCCCCTACCTTCCTCTCGTCATAGTCACTTCTGCTCAGAACTTCTCACGACTTCATCTTATGAGGCCGCTCGCCACTTGCCGGCCGGCTACGCGGCGCGAGAAATCGTCGCCTCCCATGTGGCGATTCCTGGTCACCTCTCATTTCGAAAGGGCGAAGCGCCGCTACGACAAGAAGCGGCCGGATGAACTCGCCGCCGTGTTGCGCAACCTGGATCGCCTGCGCGAACTGCTCGACGGCTTACCGCACTGCCGGGCGGCCCAAGCCGGCTATCTGCATCATGAGCCGGCGGGCCACTGGGCCATCGACCAGAAAGGGCCGAGCCGCACCAAGCTCCAAGAGACGCGGCTCTACGTCTTCCCGGTGGACGAAACTCGGGCCTTGCACATTATAACTGTAGGGAATAAAAATTCCCAGGCCGCCGATCTTCAGGTCGCCCTCGAATACGTCCGCTCCCTCGAACCTCCCCTCCAGCCATGAACCCTTCACGTCGCCGCCCGCCCGCCAAGCCGGCCCCCCGGACCTACGCCAAGGTCGAAGATCTCATCAAAGGCGAAGGCCTGAGCGAGCAGGTGCAACGCGCCTACGCCCAGCTCGTGCAGGACACCTGCGTCACCGATGGCCTGACGCGCCTGCGTCGCGGGGCCAAGCTCACGCAGGCCGACATCGCCAAGCGACTGGGCGTGACCCAAGCGGCCGTCTCCAAGATCGAATCCGGCCGGGACGAGACCCTGACCCTCGCCATCATCAGTGCCTACGCCACGTCCAGCCGCCAGCGGATCAACCTCAGCTTCGGTAAGCCCCTGACGCACGTCGAGGCAGTCAAACAGCACGCCTTCGGGCTCCGCCATCACTTGGAAGCCCTGGCCTCGCTGGCGCACAAGGACGAAGCCATCGCCAAGGACATCGCCGGCTTCTTCCACGAAGCCTCGCTGAACATCGACCAGATCGTCGCCCACTGCCGCGAGCGCCTGCCCAAGAATCCCAAGATCGAAGTCCGCATGCAGACCCACGTCGAGCCAGGCCTCCCCGTCTCGAGGTAGGTGCGCGGCGAAGCCGCGCGGGGACAAGTGGGCACGAGTAACGGTGACACGGGGACGATGCCGTCGCGCCCTCGGTTATTGTCTCCCTGGCCAACCGGCCAACGAATCAACCGGTCAACCAACTCTGCATCATTCTGGTCCACTGGGCCTCTGGGCCTCTGCTTTTGTGACCCTTGCCCACATGTCACCGTGCCCACGTGCCCCCTCGCGGCTTCGCCGCGCTGGTTAGAGATCGAAGATCACCTTTCTTGTTCAGCGCCTTAGAGGTACGTCCTAACCCCATACGCCCCCTGATCGCGGATCGGCGGGGTATCAGTATAAGAGGTCCATGCCGGCCAAGGTCTCGAGCGAATCGAGGACAGCCAGCGTGTCATCGAGGTTAGCCTGGGTGATGGGCACGGCGGAGGGGAGCGGGGTTCCGGTGATCACTTGAAGGTTCCTGGTGAGCGCGAGTTGGGCGGCCGGGTCCGCCGAGCGCGGGCGCGGCGCCTTGCTCAGGCTGCGGAATGATTGCTGGAGCTGGGCGGCGTCGTTGATTACGAGCACCATCGGCTCGTAGTCGGAGACGACCATCCTGTCACCTTTGGCGGCCGCGGCCTGGACAGCACCCAGCAACTTCTCACGCATCCGGCGCACCCGCATCACGTGATTCCGGAAATCCGCATCGGCCTGCTGCCTGGCCCTCAGCGCCTTCATCGCCTCCCCGATAGAGGCGTCAAGCTGAGCGGCGGTCTTGACGCCCATTGCGTTGAGATAACTCTGCTGTGCATTCGAGGTTCCCGCGGCGGCGGCGATACGCGCTTCGGGCGAACCAAGGTCAAGGACGCGGTGGGCTTCGGCGTTCGCAAGGGCGGAGATGGCCTCGCGCTCGGCTTTGGCGGCATTCTGCTCGGCGAGGACATCTCCGACAGGGTCGTCTGACCCAGCCTTGGCAGCGGCCCGGATGCGCGATCCGTTCTGTCCCAGGAACGACTTGTACTTGCTGACGCTAGCGAAGCCCAAGCTGGCCGCCTTATCTCGCTCGTACGCTTTCCGGGCGACCATGGCTCGGAACATTTCCGCACCTATCTCCTGCGCGGTCTGCAAGGCATGAGCGCCAGCGTTGCCACCGATGATCGTCGTGCCTTTGTTACCCGTCGGCGGCAGCTGGTACTCCCTTGGGGCGACGCGGTCGGCGTAACGCTGGGCGGCGGCGACGCCGATCGCCCTGCCCCCGTTCATGGCGTTGTCGAGCGGCGAGCCCATGGACTTGATCGATTCCAAGGCGGACTGCTTGACCGTCAAACCGCCGGCCATGGCTCCGGCCCGGAACTCGGCATCGCTTATCGTCTTAGCGAAAGGGATACCGTTGGCGCGGCCTTCGACGCGCCACTCCGCATAGCCTCCACCGGTGCGCTGCTCGCCGATGCCGCGGACGGTCAGGTCATAATCGACCCCTGAGATGGCATAGCTCGAGGTCTCGCCGCACGCGAAGGCAGCGAAGAGCAGCAGGCAAAGGCGTGGGATAAGCGCCATCCCCTACCTATTTGATACTTATAATAGTCCAGCAAGCAAAATGAGTGCTACAGCAAAGGGGTCAGGCCGCCCCACCGTTCACACGCTCCTAAACTCGCGGCCTTCAGCGATATTTAGGAGCGCCCAATCACGGGGAGCGGCCTGACCCCGCGTTCGGCCCCCGCGTTCGGCCCCCGTGTTCGGCCCCGGATTCAGACTGGTTAATTGAACTATATTCCTCGCAAGAACTGCTCGAGCTCATGCGGCTCAGGTCCTGGGTTTCTCCATTCCCGGCGCCATTGATCAAGCAACCAACGCAGTTCGAGTTCCTGCTGGCCTTCTTCGAATAACCATTGGGTGAGTTGTTCCGCCTCATCAACTGAAAGCTCCCTCTCATCCAATCCAACAGCCGATGCCGAACGCAGATGAGGATAGACCCTGGAACGAAGATCGGCGATCAAATCATGGGTGATGCCCGCAAGGGAAGACTTGCAGAACCACTTTATCAAAGCCGGTCGGATTTCGTCCATCTCGACGGCGAACGAGGGCTGATGCCAAGTCCCGGGCTCATGGAGATCGCCGCACCTTTCGGCGAACGCTTCCAGCACCTTGCCGACTCCAAAGATCGGACTGATGAATCCCTCCGTCCATAGAAGCGTCTCCGTGCTTACTTCGAAGCAATCTTCCAATAAAGGGGGAGAGTCCGGCGACATGGTCACCGTGGTGAGCCTAACGCGTCCATCATTCATCCGCCGCAACAAGCAGATCAAGATTTCGGCGCGATGGTCCTCGCTTCGGCCGCGGACATGCAAGACATGGCACATAGGAGTGGATACGTTCTGGCATAACCACGCGAAGCTGACCTCCTCCCCGAGGACGTCATAGAGCGTCAGCAAAGGCCCGCCTTCGTCGAACGGACGTGGCTTCACGCTGGAGAGGGCCTCAAGGTCGTAACTACCGAGTTTTTCGAGCGCTTGGCCGAGCTGCCTGGGCTTGGCGACATACAGAAAAGCCCGCTCGCGTGGTCCAAGATCATGCAGCCAGTCGACGACGTCGAAAGCGCCCAGCCGGATCGTGTCCACGCATACCTCCGGGAGCTCCGCCAGGACTTTGGCCAGGACTCCATGGATGCCTTGGGCCCAGGCCTTCTTCGCCTCTTCGCAATGAACCGGGTCATTGGGCACGGTGGACCAATCCACGCCGAAGAGGTTATCTCCCGTCTCGGCGCACCATCGCGGCGCCATGATGATGCGTAGGACGCCGAACCGCCCATCGTTCTCCGTGCCGGCCAGGATACCGCCGACGCCGAGTTGGCCGAGCTTCTGCATCACTTCACGGGCGACCTGAGTTCCTCCCTGCGGGCCATCAAACGCAAGGGTGACCCCGGGATATTTGAAATAGGCATGCTCAGGGGATAATTCGACCGCGACCATGCCGATCTGGATGCGTTGGTCGCGAAGACGTTCAGCGAGATCAGTCCAGGCCGGAAGAGGACCGCTGAACTCTACTCCCGGTCCATTCGCAGACATGGCATAGACATGCAAAGGACCCGGGCATCGGTAAGCGCCTGATTTGGAAGGAACGCCGCCCTTGAGCCAGATTTTCAGCCAATCATCGAAGGCAGCCATAGTTTTCTAGAATAACCATGGCTCCCCCCTGTCAATGCTTCGCCCGGGCTCAGAGCCCGAGGAATCCAGTTTCGATCTCCCGGAAGAAATAATGGCAGCCAGATTCACGGATGTAATCCATGGTATCCTTGTATTCCTCCTTCTTGAACCAGCTGTTAAGGACGTAGGCAAATTCCACCTGGTAGCCGGCAGGACCGAGGAGCTTACGGTACTGCTTCCTTTTGAAATCACAGGTCTGCAGCTTCTCGTCGACCGACCCAGCCGTAACCTGGTATTTCACCTCGATGACGTAGGCCGTCTTGTTGGCGTAATTGAGGAAGACATTATCCGGGAGGAGTCTTTTGGAGAGGATCGGCCGGTGGTCGATGTTTTGCCGTTTCAGAAACCTGTAAAGGTCGCCCTTCTTGAAAAGCAGACCGCGGATTCCGCTCGAATCATGCAGGGTCTTGCCCACGGCCGAGGCGCCAAGCAGGAACCCCTTAGCCATGAGCATCTCAGTCAGCTCAACTTTGTCCTCGAAGTTGAGGCCGCTTGCGTTGGTCCGGGCGCCGCCTTTGCCGTCTTTAATCATTCAGGGACTTTACCCCATTGCGTCATAGTATCAAGGGAGCATAACTTTGGCTCTGACTTTCCCCTCCGTTTCCCCACTTTGCCCGCATGTCCGACGAGAAGCCCATCTATACCAAACCCTTCCTCAAGTGGGCCGGAAACAAGTTCCGGATCATCGACCGGATCACCGGAACTATCTATGATCGTCGGGGCCAACGTTCCAAGTACATCGAGCCTTTCGGAGGCTCCGGTGCCGTGATCGCGAATCTCAAACATCTTTTCCCAGAACACAGGACTTACGGTGAATTTAACAAGGAGCTAGTCGACCTGATGACCGCCGTGAAGGAAAACCTCCGTGAGCTGATCAAAGAAACCGACGAGCTTTTTGTGCCAAAGAATAATGTCTCGGAAAGCTACTACGGCTTACGCGATGAGTTTAACGACTGCCTTCATGAAGGCCGGGACAAAGCCGTGGAGAAATCTGCCAGATTCATTTACCTCAACCGTCATTGCTTCAACGGGCTCTGCCGCTACGGCCCGAATGGCTTCAACGTCCCCTTCGGCCGTTATGCCAAGACAGTGGCGCCCATCGAGGAACTGAAGGCTTTTGCCGAGCTTATGAAAGGCGTCCGCATCGAGGGACCATGCAGCTTCGAAGAAACGATGGCTAAGGCCGATAAGGACACCCTCGTATACTGCGATCCGCCCTACTTCCCATTAACCCAGACGTCGAACTTCACTCAATACTCCCAAAAGTCCGCCTTCGGACCCGATATGCAGGAGAAGCTCGCGGTAGCCGCCACCGATTGCGCTCAACGCGGTGCGGTCGTACTCATCTCAAACCACAATACCGAAGCCTGCAGAAAACTTTACCGGAACGTTGCCGCGCGCTCCAAGCCCAAGGTTGTCACGGTCGACTTCATTTTCTTCCCAGTGCCCCGGTTCATCAGCGCTAAAGGCCAGGATCGAGGAAAACCGGCAAACGAATTAATAGCCGTTTTCGAAGCTAAACGGTAGTTTCCAGACGCTCGTCTCAGCTAATTCAGACGCGCTTCACCTCGATCACCCGATCCTTGCCGGTAAGGACGAGCAACTTCGTCTTACGGAAAGTGCGTCGTGGGCCTGGTACGATGAAGTCAGGCTCCTGGATCTGGGCCAGGACCGACAAAGCGTTACGCGAGGTAAGAACGAGCAGCTTGACCCCGGCACCCTTCTGATGGGACAGCTCGCTGGCGATCTGCTCACCATAGCCGAGAATGGTATGCAGCTTCGCCCAGGAGTAGCTACGCATATGCTTTCGGTCACGACTCCGCCCGATGGAGATCTTGCCTTGGCTGATGGACAAAGCCGCCATCGGGACGCCATCGATGACATCGACAGTCATCGCCTTAGAGCTACGCGGCAGACTGAGGCTCTCAATTGTCACCTTGGCCTTCTTGTAGTTGGTACGCGCGACGGCACCTTTACCCTTCGAGATGACATTCAGATGTCCTGACTGCATCTGCAACTGCGAGGCGGGCTTGTGGAATTTCGAGTCGTTCGCGCCGCCTGATAGGCGAATACGCACCTTGGTCCTGTTGTCGGTGATCTGCAGGTTGCGGAGAGTTAGGCTCACATCCTTAGATGGCTTAACTGACATGGCATGAACCGGGGTAGGCTTTTTCATACCCATACCTACCCTTCCTTCCTAAAGAGGACAATCCCAGGACTTCGGGCCTCACTCACATAGGAGATTTTGCCTGATAAAATATATAAAATGTTAATATAGAGGCATTTAAAGAAGTAATGGTCGCTGCCGAGCGTAGAGTTATTCACAGGAATCAGGTCTGCTGTGAAAAAAAGTTTATGCGAGCCCTTGCGGAAGCACCCACCCCGGTGATACTACCCCGCCTACCCAGACAGCCCATGCTTATCCAAGCCATCCAATCCACTCAGAACGACAATACCGTCTATTCTGCCTCAATGTCCGTCAGGGACCTGGCCAAGGTCACGGAAATCGACTTCGCCGACCCCATGACGGGCAAGGACGGCTATCAGCGTAAGCCCAACGATCGCCGCTTCTACGAAATCGCCAATTACCTGACCTACGAGAACTCGATGATGCCCCCGGCCATCGTGCTGTCCTACCGCGGCAAGCTCAACAAGAAGAAGATTGAGGGCGACATCGTGCGCATCGATTTCGACGAAACCGAAAAGCTCTACGTCATCGACGGCCAGCACCGTCTTGGAGGACTGAAGCTCATCGCCGGACTCCATGTGCACCCAGAAACTGGAGTGACCGACCACGCTTTTGAGAAGTTTGAATCTCAGTACGCCAAGTTTGAGATGCCGGTGGTCATCATTGAATCTCCCTCGGTGCAAGTCGAAGCCTACCAATTCGCCAAGATCAACTCGGAGGCCAAGAAGGTGAACAAGTTCCTGGCGAATGAGAGCATCCTGCGCGGCGGAGGCCCTGCCCCGACCGGCAAGCAGGCTTGGATGACCCGCGCCACCGCCGTCACCAACTTCCTCAACGAGGACAAGTCTTCCCCCTTCCAAGGAAATCTCAAGCACCCGAACAGTCCGCGCGGACACGTCTATTTCTGCTCCATGCTCGGCATGACTAATTCGCTTGATTCCATCGTAATGAATCAGACCTACACTGGGCTCTGGGCGAAGGATGAAGTTCGCATCAAACAAATGATCGCCGATTACTGGTCCGCATGGAAGGAAGTCATGCCTTACGCCTTCGAAACCGTGAAGAAGGAAGAGAATCACAAGGACTTCGCCCTCTTTAAGAGCTCCGGCCTCATCGCGATCAACTATTGCATGATCCCGATCGTCGAACAAATCGGCGAGCGCTATCCCACGGAGTCAGATTTCGTGAAGTTCATCCGCAAGCTCGGAAAATACGTCTCGCGCGAGTACTGGCACGTAAATAGCCCAGAAGGCATGAATCGTTGCCTCGGTAAAGGTCCTATCATCGAAGAGGCAGAGAAAATCGTTCATAAGATCTTGGACACCAAATCCTGATGCCTGCCGACTTCCCCGAGTTCGAAGAGTCCAATTACGACGGCGTCTTCGGGGGCGTCGTCTACAAGGGCCGTAACTGCATCGTCATCGGCATGAAGGAACTGAAGTCCAAGATCGACGGAGAGCCCAAGCGCTTCGTCGATATCCGAGAGCACTTCTGGCTGGCGAGCGAAGGCATCTGGCAGCATACCGGCAAGGGAGTCACTATCCCGCTGCACAGCGTCGAGGAGTTCCAGGAGGTCTTTGAGCGCCTCCGGGGATTGATGGAGTAGGGACTAACCGGGGTCCGTCCCGAAGGGATCTACCCAGGAAGACGGGGGGCACCCCCCTTCGCGTAAAAAATCTTCTATAGCTACAGTGCGCCTTAACCCGAGAAAATCGCCATTTAACACCGTTTTTCGACGTTATTTTCGAAGTTTTTGATAAAGTTTCGATTCAGCCTTGACCCGAGGCGTTCTTTAGGCATGGTGTGAGTAAGCGACACGACAAGCAGAGCCCAAGCCCACCATCGCCGATTTAACGAACACCAAGCCAAACATAGACAAAAGATTCTTCTCGACAGGCCCGCCCAAACTTTACACAGTCCTCACATAAGCACCCACAACCAACCCAAACACTTCTAAATATGCTCTCCCTCGTTAAAAGCTCCACCACTGCTAACATCAGCCTCCCGCTGCTGACCGTCATCCAGCGTGCCGCAGACAGCATCCAGGCCATCGATGAGGCAGCCAACCTGCGCGTCCAGGACTGCACCATCACCTGGCTCAGCCCTGACCTCCTCGAGAGCGTCGTCATCGACTTCATCGAGATGAACGACACGACCTGCGTCTGGGCCTCCCATCTTGAATGTGACGCCAAGATCGTAGCCGCCGCCTTCCAGCACCTTGAGGCCTCCCTCAGCCACCCGGTTGATACCGAGGAAGACTCGGCCTCCATCTATGAAGCCACCGAACGCCTGCTCGCCGACACCACCTTCAACGGCCTGGTGGAAGTGACCAAGCATGCGCTCAAAGGCGCCGCCGACAGCCCCTTCCGCTCAGTCGGACGTTTCACCGAAGTGCTGAGCTCCCTTCCCGCCTTCACGCAGGAGCTCATCTCGCGCCGCGGAGTCTCGCCTGACACAATCGCCGAAGAGCTGGGCCTAGGCTCGACCTTCCGCAACGGCATCTCGGCGCAGGCTAAGACGAAGTTCCGCTCCGAGCACGAGTTCCTGCACAACGGCCGCAAGGTGCTGAGCCAGTTCCATTGGACGCTCGGCGGTTCGTGCAACAACGCGCTCTGCTGCAGTATCCATGCCTACTTCGACGCAGCGCAGTCCCGACTGGTCATCCTGCACATCGGCAACCATGCCCGCAGCGCCGGCAGCCGCACGTAATCCGCATCCCTTCACAAACAACCGCACCAAAGCCATGCCTTACTCGTTCAACACGCGCTACACCGAGACCGGAGAGATCGACCCTCGCCCGATGGTCTTCGACATCCACGCCCATACTTCGGACCCGGATCTCGCGGTCGATGACTTCATCGCCGGACGCCTCTTCCTGGCGCAGCTCGACGAGACCCGCATCGGCGACGTCACCCAAGACGGCGAAGTGGTGATGGCCTATAACCTTTGCCGCGCCCACTCGCTGGAGGACTTCTTCCAGAAGGCGCGCACGGGAACCTGCATCCGACTTTCCGCCCGGCGCTACAACGCGTTCGTTCGCCAGCTGAAGCTCTTCGTCCGCCTGAATTTCTACCCGGCCAGCTAAGATCCCGCCCCTCCGGCCCACCTAGGGCCAATTCTAAACTACAACCACGGCACCAAAATGCCGACCGACCCACCATGCCTCCCTCTTTCTCCAAAACTTTCATCAAAACACACAATACAATGCCTGATAAAAATACCGACGGCCTCCGCGCCCTCACCCACCGCGACTTCGGCACGAAGCTGAAGTACCACGAACTCCGCGCCTTCGCCATCCTGATGGCGATGACCGAACCCACCGCCCCCAAGGTGGATGACGTCGGACCCAACATGTTGGTCCTCACGACGAAGAAGGATGCCCAGGCCCTCCTCATCCGCTACGTCGCGGAGAACGGCCAAGCTACCGTCGAATTCGTCTACGACCATCAGGCCCACGGCCTCTTCCTGAAAATCCGCGGCTGCTTCGGCTCGAGCCTGTCCGAGCCGCTCACTTCGTCCGCCAACGTCGTCGATTTCACGACCGAGGATGACCAGGACTGCGCCTAATCACCCAGAACCCAACCATAGTGCCTAAGAAACTCCAACATAGCCGCCACGCGGACATCCTCCACGGACGCTTCCTTAGCTCCGTCGACCCCTTCCACTTGCGTCAATCCGTCGAGGCCGCCGTCGCCGAAACGCCCGAATTGAACGCCAGCTGGGTAAGCGGTGAAGGCATCGAGCGCTACCGCATCAGCGGTTTCGACCAAATCGGGGACATGCTGATGACGGTCAACGTGACCGACCTCTCCAACTCTGTCCGCATCGACCACCGCCGCGGCGACGTGCCCCTCCTCGCCAAGCTCATCGATCGCCTCTCCGGCAAACTAACCAAATGCGGCCAGCCGCGAGTCCCCCGCGGACTCATCAACGGCTCCCTTGGCCAGTTCATCCAGAGCTTCGGCAAGAAATGTAGCAACTTCCAGAGCATCTTCGCCGATGCCAGCGTCGAGAGCGCGCTCGAATGCCAGTTCGTCGATTACCATAAGGTGCTCGAGGAATGCGCCAAGCTGATGGAAGCGCGCTCACTCATCACACAAGGCAAGGTAGAGCGTCCTCGCCAAAAAGCCCTGGTCGAACGCTTCACCCGTACCTACCGCGATCGTCTGGTGAAGACCGTCTATCATGACGGCCGTAAGCACGTCCTCTGCCATCGCGCACAAATCGCAAGCGAGAACGGACCGCTCACCCTCCGCATGCATTATGCATGGGACCAGACTGCGCGACGCTACGTCATCGGCTGGTTCGACGAATTCGTCGAATGCCCTTTTTAACCCACACCAATAATAACCAAGAAGCCAAACCTATCGTGCCTAACCTAAATACCAAGCTGGCGCCCGTCGCTGTCAGCATCACCGACCTCATCTTCGATCCGCTTAACCCGCGTCTCGTCGACATCAAGGAGCGCCCTCCGGTCATCCCAGAAGGCCGCTTCGATGAGGATAAGATCCAGGGTCGCCTCGAGACGAAGCTCCTCAAGGGCGAGTTCGAGGTCGATCTCCTGGTCGATAACATCCGCCAGAACGGCTACCTGAAGACCGATCGTATCATCGTCCGTGCCTGGAAGGGCGCGTCCACGAAGTACGTGATCATCGAGGGCAATCGCCGCGTCTGCGCGCTCAAGAAGATCGTCCACGACCATGATACGGGCAAACACTCGATCGACGACGGGCTCTATGCCGAGATCTCGAAGATCGAAGTGCTGCTGCTCGACGAGACTGGCCTGGACGAGAAGGAACGCCTCGAGGCCATCAAGGTTCTCCAGGGTATCCGCCACCTGTCCGGCACCAAGTCGTGGGGCCCGTACCAGCAAGCCGACGTGATCGCGGAACTCCGCGCCAACGGACGCTCGCCGGCCGATGCCGCCGCGACGATGGGCATCTCCACCCAGGCGGCCAACAAGCTCTGGCGCGCCCACTCGGCGCTACAGACGATGAGCCAGCACAAGGACTTCGGCCCGAAGGTGACCTGCGACCAGTTCAGCTTCTTCGTCGAAGCCATGCGCCCGGCCATTCGCGAATGGCTCGGCTGGGATACGACGAAGGAGGCCTTCACGAACCAGTCCAACCTGGAGATCTTCTATGAGCTCATCACCGAGGTCGAGCCCGGTAAGCCCGCCAAGATCGATCGTGCCATCGACCTCCGCCAGTTCTCCGATGTCGTCGCCAATCCTGGCGCACTTAACTACCTCCGCTCCGAGAAAGGTACGCTGGGTCAGGCCGTCAACCTGGCTTCGCCGCCCTCGTTCGAGGACTTCGGACCGGCCGTAAATAACGTCATCCGGGTCCTCCGCGAACTCCCGGTCGAGAAGGCCCGTGAGCTCACGCTCGGCGAACGCGACTTCCTTAAGGAGCTCGTCCACCTGGCCGAGAAGACCCTGAAGGCCAACACCCAGCTCACCTCCAACTAATCCACCCAGTGCTGTATACCTGCAAACAAATCCCCGGCATTGTCCGGCAGATCGCCCGTTCGGCCACCTCTTCGGGGTGGCAGGACGTGGTCCAGACGCTCGCAGCCGAGCTTCAGGAAAAGGGAGTCATCCTTTCGGATGCTCAGGCCGAGGCCCAGGCCCATCGCGCCGACTTCCTGAGGGAGCTCGATGACTATAACGCCCGCGAGATCCAAAACGGCGGCATTCCCGCCTTCGAACATGACGCGTTGCGTCATTACCGCGTCTTGGCGGCCCTACCGACAGGCCAGTTGGACCTCATGAATAGCCTGTCCCCGGAGGGCTTCGAACGACTCTGTGCCGAGCTGGTCGGCAAGATCTGCGAAGAGAGCCGCCATACGGGCCGGGCCGGAGACGGCGGTATCGACTTCGCCGGGCACGGCATGCGCCTCCACGCCACGGGAGCCTACCTATGCGGTTCGGCCGCCCCGAGCCTGCTCGGACAGGCCAAGCGTTATGGCGCCGCCGTCCGTGAACAGGAAATCCGTGAGTTCATCGGCAGCGTGGAAGTCCAACGCGTCACGGCAGGCATCGCCCCGATGGCCCCGGTCGTCACGGCCTTCTGGACCAACCGCCACCTGGACAAGAAGGCCGAGGCCCTCTGCCGGACCATGGGCATCTGGTACATGGACGGCCGCAACCTCTGCCTGATGGCGCGCGATCTCGGCGTCGACATCGCAACCTTCACCTGAACGCCGCCATGCCTGATCTCAACACCATCGATACCGAAGACGAACGCGTCTCGGCCGCGCACGACTACGAAGTCGAGTGTGTCCCGCTCTTCACCGAGCACGGACAGACGCGATTCTTCGGGACCCGCCGCAAGGACACCGGCGAGATATTCGCCACGGTGACCGGCGCCTACGAGGTCCTCCAGAACCGCGAGCTCGTCGAAGCGACCGAAGCCGCCTTCCGCACCAAGGGCATGACGGGCTGGAAGCGCAAGGTCGTGGTGACATACGGCGGCGCCCGCTGTTATGTCATCTACGACTTCCCGGGCATCGGCGGACGGGTCGCGGGGCAAGACCTGACTTTCCGCCTGAAGATCCAGAACTCGTTCGACGGGACGATCCGCGCCAGCTTCGCAATCGGGCTCTTCCGACTGATCTGCTCCAACGGACTCGCGATGCCAGTCGGCACGCTGAACCTGACCCAGAAGCACACGACGGCCCTCGAGATCGACTTCGTGGGCCGGACAGTCGAGCAGGCCCTGAAGGCCTTCTTTGACGCGCTACCGTTCTTCGAAAGCATGACGGCGCTCCGGGTCGGCCAGGATGAAGGTAAAGCGATCATGCACGGCTTCACCGAACGGCACCTGCTCGGCCGACGCCAGGCCGAAGCGATCGTCCGCATCTGGGAAAACCCCCGCCACGAGGAGGACCGCGCCCGCACGCTCTGGAATCTCTACAACGCCGTCACCCAGCACCTGACCCACGATGTGGCCGGCGCGGCCGCCAAGCCGCGCTACGAACTCGCCGAACGCTGTACCCGAGTCATCACCCTCGCCTTCCTCGACGCCACCCAACAGGGCCGTGTCGATTGCCTGCTCCCCAAGAAAAAGTGAATCCCCTCCCGCCCATCGACCCTTCTCGCCTCATCTCCCGTGAGTTCTCGACATCGCTTGCCGCACCCGCGTATCGGGCCCGGGTCGAGGCCATCGTGCATGGCATACCCGCCTTCAACGAGTCATGCCTCGTCGGCGAATGCGCCGGCTCGCTCCGCATTGTCGGCTGGTCCCAGGCGGGCGATCTGCTGGCCCGGCATGTCACCCTGGCCGAAGGCCACCGCGTGACCGTCCAGCACCGCTTAGGCGACCAAGCCTTGGCCGACACGCTGATCCGCGACAAGGCGCTAGGGCTCAAGCTAACCAAGCCGGCCAAGATGGGGGCGGAAGACGACTATGATGGTATCGCCTACTTCCTTGAGTCAGTTCGACGTGAGGAAATCGGCCAGACTATCCTCATCGCCGACGCAGCGATCGAAAGCGCCCATGACTGCGGGTTCGACGAGTATGACGACGTCCTTGAGGAATTCCGTTTCCTGCGGGACATCCGCAAGATCGTGAAGACTACGGGGTTCGTTAATCAGAACGACCTGACGCGATTCCTTCAGTCACGCCGCAAGCACCGTAAGCCCATCATCGCCCTGCACGAGGGTAAGAAAATCCCCCTGGTCCATAGGGTATGCATTCCCAGCGATCGATTCTCGACCACCCTCAGGATCCACTTCGCTCGGCTTCCCGACCACCGCTTCCTGATCGGCTACCTCGACGAATACAAGGAGTGCTGAGGTTTCCGCCGACTTCAGGTGCCATCGTTGACGAAAGGATGCACAGGCGGTGGTGTCGCCGCCATCTCGTCTCGTAGCGCCTTGATATGCTTTTCTCCTGAAGCCACCTGGGCCTTGGTGATCTCGGCGAGGTTTGAAGCGAGGAAATCGCGGGCCTTCTGCGATGCCCCGGAGGCGATCGTCGCCCATGCGTAGGATAAGGGGATACTCTTACGGCAGTCCTGCCCGTAGGTGAGGCAGCCGGCCATGTTCATCTGCGCCACCGCATAGCCGAGGATGGCTGCTTGGCGCATCAGGCGCATGCCTTCCTCAGGATCCTTCTCCACGCCTCGACCAAGGAGGTAATTGGCCGCGAGATTGCAGACGCATGGCGGATGATTCACTTCGGTGCCTTGGCGGTAGTAATCCGTGGCCCGCATTTCGTCTTTCGGGATGCCTTGGCCGTAGAGGTACATATTGCCGAGATTCAGCATGGCCGGAGCCCAGCCTTTTTTCGCGGCGGCCTCATAGGCGGATATAGCTCCAGAAAGGTCCTGCTCCATGCCCAATGCGTCGGACTGCATCGCGCCCATCAGGAACAAGCCTTGGGCTTCCCCTTGAGCCGCGGCCATCTGCACCCACTTGGCCGCCTGGGCGTAATCCTGAGGGACGCCATCGCCTTCCCAATGGAAGAGGCCGAGATTGAGTTGGGCGCCAGCATGACCCAGCAAGGCGGCCCGCTCGTATGCCTCCATCGCCTTAGGTACGTCGCGGGGAATGCAGGCACCTGAATAGTAAAGCCCGAGCGCCATGAATCCATCCGCCGTGCCACTGTCGCCGGCCAGGAGATACCAGCGTTTCGCTTCTTCCGGATCTTTCTCCACGGTCACACCAGCGAGATAACGATTACCCATCCTGACCTGTGCGTCATTATCGCCGGCAAGTGCGCGGGCCCTCAGCGCCTCGATGGGTTCCAAGTTCATCACGCAAAGGTACCTGCGCGGCGAGTGTGCGCAATACCGTCCGAGACAATATTACGGGCAGGATCAGTCTGTCTTCCAGCTGGCGATACCAATGGCCTTCAGCGCCTGCACGTCCTCGAGCGACAACCCGAGGTTCAGCTCCGTGTCAGTGCTAAGACGCAGCTTGTGGCCTTGGAAGAACGCAAAGTAAAACCACCAGGCCCGGCTCCACTCATGGGGACGGGTGTAGTATCGTTTGATCCATTCTGCATCGACCGCGATTGGCGGCTTCCAGCCACGCAACTGGGTGTTGCTGATCCGGACCTCCTGAATGCTGCCGGAAGTGACGGCATCCCAGGCCAAGAGCTGCTGTCCGGGAGGCCAGTCCTTCAGGTCGAGCCCGAAGATGCTCGTAAGCAGGTAGCGGGAGCCGTCGCGGGTGGTCAACAATGGGCCGTTGATGATGATACCGAAGCGCACCTGTAGCGAGAGCGCCAGGGCTTCATACCGCTCGACGTCGGCCAGGGCTTTGGCTACGGCTTCGCGTCGAAGGGTATGCCGACGTCGAACCTCGGCCTCGAGCTCTTCGATTATTTCGTCCTTCGTGGTGAGTTGCCCTTCTTTCTCTTCGAGCTCGGCCCGGAGTTCATCGGCATCCGACGCTTCCTCGTCGTCTTGTTCGACCCGCCGCACGAAGTCCGGATCCTTGGCCAGCTGCAACCGGTGCAGGATCTCCACCTTGGCAGAGTGAAGCAAATGTGAAGGGATGAGCGTCGCCGTCGCATCGGCGAGGAGGTCTTTGCGGAGTTGTTCGAGATTGGCGTCCTGGGCGGCGATCAAATCGTCGACCTCATCTGCGTAGACATACGCGTCCCAGTCATAGGATGAGCACCCCACCCTCTCAACGTAATCGCCGCCGAAGCGCACCCCTATGCTTCTCAAGAACTCCTGCCGGGAGGATGAGTCTTCGAGATCAGGCGCATGGTCGTAGGCATGCGTGAACGGCAGGAGGCGTTCGGCGTCGACGAGGAGCTGCTGGTATTCCTCGACGAGGACTTCGATCCAGCCGGGCAGAGGTCCTGAGCAGCCATCGGAGTCGGCGATGCGGATGACCTCGCGCTTAGGGCGGGGCTGGATGGGCTGGTCATCCTGCGGAGGGGGCTCGTTGTTCATGTAAGACATCCTCCTCCCATTCTGACGGCCCACAAGCGGGCGAACCGTCATAGTTTTGTCATAGGCAGCTCCATTCTGCTCGCCCACCCCACCTTGATGCTGATGCTTATGTCATGCTTAAGAAAATCCTCGCCTTAGATTCCGATCAGGAGCGCATCGACCTCGTCGCCGCCGATTATAACTCGAAGGCGGATCTTTTCGCGGAGATCGGGACCTTTGAGCTACTCGAGGCGCTGGGCGTATGTCCCGATGAAGGCGACATGACCCAATACCTATATGCGCAGGACTTCCGGCTGGACGACGCCTGGAACGAGAGCCTGTGCGAAGATCTCGCCCCTTACGTGACCCCGGAGCGATTGGCGGCAATCGGGGTGGCCTGTGAGCAGGACATCAATGGCATCGAGCTGACCGCCCAAGAGGAGCGCGTCCTGCAGCTGCAGCAGGACATCAAGCGCTGCGAGAACGACTTTCCCCATTTCGGGATCCGTGACTGGGCCCTGGAAGCCACCGACGGTACCGTCCTCTGCTTCCGAGGTCATGTCGGTGATGCCGGTGAAGTCTACGACCTGCTGGGCCCTTATGAACTCAGAGAGGGCTACCCGGAGGTGGATGGTGTGGAGTTTGACAGTTTCTCCCTCAAAATCGAACTGAAGGAACTGCGCCTACGGGGTCCGGAGAGCCAGCCGTAATCCCACTGGCACGACTCAGCCCGCCAGTTCCTTGGCCCGCGCCAGGATGACCGCCTGCCAGTCCTGGTCGACCATCAGGCCGTCTTAACGTGAAAAACGGACCTCGGTCGTCGGCGACCATACCAATTCGTGCAAGGCTGATGCCGCCGCAGGCGGCAAGACGTGGTTAGGCGGATTCATTGCCTGCCGCCAGCTATGCCGGAGAAATAGTCATGGGCCATGAGGTAGACGGCAAATCCTCCGGGGCCTGTCCGGATCTGGAAAGCCCCGATGGTCGTAGCTGAAAATTTCTTCCCCGGCGGATGCCTCAGGAAGCAACGCAGCAGAGCCTCGATGTCGGCCTCATGACGTTCAAGTGCCGTATCCACAGGAAGGAACTCCTTCAGAGCGACGATTCGCCATTCCTTTGCCGGGCCCTCTTTCTTCACCGTGACGGCGATTACGCCTCCATCGAGTATTCGTGACAGACGCCAGCCTTTAGCGACGCGGATAGCCTTTTCGACGGAGGAGAACTTCATCGTGCCCTTAGGGTTTCCATCAGGCGCTGCTTCCACGAAGCGGATACGCCAGTCGAGTTCGACGAAGTGCCGACGCATCACGCTCGCGAGGATCGAACGGTTCTCGCTCGTATCCAGTTTGCGCAGGGATTGTTCGTCGAGGAAGCGCCCGAACGGTACCTTGAGCAACGGCTCCACCCTGGCGACGTCCGCCTTCAGGGTTCGCTCGTTCGGAATCTCGCCCGGGCTCATATGCTCTAATTAAGTTATTAACCAAGGTCCGCAAAACCAAAAGCCGTGGTATTAGACCTGCCGGCTTCGCGGCCATTGGACACGGGTGATACAATGGAGGGACTACGCCCGACATGATGATGCATGCCTTCAATTACCTGGAATACGAATTCCAGGATTCCCCCGCGGCCATAGCCTTGCCCGACCTCAAGGCGGCCAAGGGCTATATCGAGGAGGCTCAGTGGGGGCTGGCCCAGCTGCACCCGATCCGCGGAGCCCTGCAGTCCCTGGAGACCGTCTATATGCGCTACTCTCTGCACAAGGAGCCTTACGGGGCGCTTCACCATCTCTTCCTGGTGGCCTATTCCGCGCATCCGCTCTTCGGCGCTCACGCCACCCTGCGCATCGCCAGATTCGTGCGCCTCACCCATGGAGCCGAAGAAGAATTAAATGCCATGACCCTAGCCTCAGACACCTTCGCCCGATACGCCTTCACTCTGGGCGAAGCCGCCGACTGCGCCGACCATGCCGCCGACTGCGCCCAGCTTGCCGGCAAGCCCGCCGCCGTCATCTCCGCATGGCGTGACCGCGCGGCCAAGCTACGTGAGCATCTTGCGTCTAGGTAGGGTCGGGACAGCGTCACGACATAGTATCCAGACCACGGCCGACCAAGGACGATCGGCCCTACCTTCCCCTTGAAGTCGCAAATTACGACTTCAAGTTTGCCCACTCTTCAACTGAGCCACAAGGTCAGGCCGTACCCGGCAATCACCTGAACCGAAATTCACTCATTTAGAGCGAGTTTTGGTTCAGCGCTCAAAGGTACGGCCTGAACCGCTGTTAGGCCGGAGATTCATCAGCAACGTCAGTATGTCCAATGGTTAGAACCGCACTGCGGGCATAGGTTGAAATCGAATTTTGAGTGATCGTCGTAGTCGTATGACTCCCGACACCCCTGGCAAATGACCTTCGAATATTCGGAATGCCGCGAGCCGCTCATCCATCGCCCAGACAGTTGCTGTTGGCGGCTGATATCATCGGCGACGATTGAATCGTAACGCTTGAGCGGGCGGAAGCGGCTGCCTCGGCAACTAGGGCAGCTAAGTTTATTCCAGGTCTCCATCTTATCCGTATTGATATGCAGGCCGCAGCTCAGGCACTCATGCGCCGGGGCATCGATATCGAACCCGTTATCACCGGCCTCGGTTCGTTCGAACATGTCAGGTCCCAGCTCATCCAGCGATTCCGCTGCCTGACTGCTCTTCCGCGGGCGCCCTTTGTCAGGCGGAACCTGCTTCTTCGACGCAAAGCGCCTCAACGGCTTCCAAGACCCATCTGCCGGGTCCTTGAAGAGGTCAGTAGTCAGCAGTTCCTTCGACTTGAGCGCGGCGGTTATCTTCCGCCCGGAAAACACCCCTAAAGTAGTTGAGCCCCTCAATATGGTATATCGTCGGTAAACGGTCATCGGGGGATGTGTCTATAGGATTCTCCTTAAACGATTATCCAAGACAAGTCATGAATGACATCGGCCCCGCCCTCTCATCACGCCTCCCCGCAGGTCCATGCCGACTGCGCAGTATGTGGGCTGGATTTCTTGAGCGAGTTTCATTAAAAAACTGAGCATGCGGGATCTAAATTGGCACGAATTCACCTCTCGTCCGGACGTAGTCGCCACGTTGCGGCCGCTATCCACGAAATTTGATGAGCTGGACGAAGTCGAACGTCGCCGACTGGTACTCGGTAACTCCGCTACGGTGTTCGAGACCTGGTTCGATGCGGTTCCGGGGATGGATGGCTCACTCAAGGTACTGACATTTTCCAGTTACTACATCGTGGTCAGCCGAAGCGGAGACTGCTACGGGCCCGTGCTTTCGTTCCAGGAGGTGATCGATGGCGGCGCCTTGCCCGCAGGGGGTGAAGACCCTGTCGTCGACTGCTCGCTTAGCGATGAAGACACTTTTGCCATGGCCTCTGAGATGGTCGGGCTCAAAGGCGGCATAGTCATCAACGGAGAGAAGATGGTCGTGAACGAAGAGACTCTCACCCCCGACTGGCGCGCCCGGGTCGGCGAAGAGCGTGACGGGCTCATCTGCGTCGGTTCCGGCGAACATCGCGACTTCTTCACCTGGGATGAGGCGGAGGAATGGCTGACGGAGGCGACGAACCAGTTCACCCAGCTCCGTAATGGCATCCAAGAACTGGGGGGGCACCTCGCAGCGTTTGATGATGCCCCGCACTCCTATGAATCATTCATCACCGACACCCTGGGACTGGAACTATATCGTTATTTCACCGATCAAGGCCCCGGATTTTCTGGATACGAAATCTACGCATGGGGGTCGCCTGGGTCGAATGCGCAGGACTGGGTGGAGATCTACGCCAATGTCGTCGAGTCCTTGAAATCCCGGCTGCCCAACGACGCGGACACGGATGAAGTCGGGGATGACCTAGACGGCCTTTTCAATCTGCTACGCGAACACGACGTCCGGCTTTAAAGCGCCCGTTTGGCATACTTGTCTCAGCTGCCTGGCTTCGTTCCGCCGTCTCCATCTACCGCACCCTCACCGCCTATTTTCACAGGTGACTATTCCCCAGGACGAGACCCGAGGGTTGCATACACCCCATTGGCTTGTGAAGTCGTCGAACATAACCAGCCCATCGTCATAAGGTGTGGCCGCGATTTTGTCTGAGCTGGCTACACTATCACTCGTGCCGAAGGATATGCTTCGGGGCGACCTTGATGCACATCCCTGGGTTGGTCGCCACGAAGTGCTTTACCTGCTCGAGGCTCTGGCCGGAAAGGTCTGCGACAGGCTTATCGCACTTGCGGCAGTGGTGGTCGCCATTATCGAGGCGCACCAAGTAGAGCGGACCCATCGCGCCTAGGGGACACGGATAGCGGATGGGCTTAAATGTGCTCGGTTCAGGCTTTAGTGTCATCGGAGTCTTCGTCCTCGATCAAACCCATGATGCCTTCTGCGAGAGGAGGCTCGCCCACGTAATAATCGGCCGGCAATCCGATGGCAGTCCCGACAAGATCCTGCTCCCCCGCCGGAGCCTGGAGTATCTTCCGCAGAAGGTGCTCCACCACCAGCAGGTCTAGCTTCGGAGGCAGGCAGCGCATGACGATGATCGCCAGTTCCGGGGTATACCAGAATTGGTCGCGGACTTTGCGATGCGGACCGCCGCCCGTGTATGGCGTCGCCAGGCGTGCCGCGATGAAGACCTTCCAGTCATTCCAGACGCAGTGCGCAAGCGAAGGCTTGGACCTGGAGCTAGGTGTGTTCCTGAGGAGCCTGGTCGCGTTCATCACCAACCAATCCCGATTCATCACCGTCAACTCCATCGGCCTAGAGAGGCTGAAATCGGGATGGGATGAGTCGGTGAAGGGTATGGAGTTCGCCTCCAACTTCATGCGGAACAACGCCAAGATCGACAGTCCTGCGCTGATGTCGTCTTCTTCCCTCATGGTCGCGTTGGCGATGTACGGACATCGGCGTGATTTCCAGTTCTCAAAAGATGAGGCGGAGCTGCTACGACGCTGGGCCCTGCTGGCCAACGCCAAAGGGCGTTACTCTCGCGGTTCCAGCGAGACCATCCTCGACCAAGACCTGGCGATCATTCGTGATGGCGGCAGCGTGGCCGACCTTATCGAAAAGCTCCGTCAGCAGGTCGGCCTACTTGACGTCTCGCCGGAAGAGCTCGAAGGACGAAATCAGCGCAGCGCGCTCTTCAAGACCATGTTCATGGCTTTCAGGGCCGCCGGCGCCAAAGACTGGAAGTCCAATCTGTCCATCGCCTTCGACCACTCCGGAGTTCAACATAAACTTCAGTTCCATCACATCTTCCCGAAGGCCCTTCTTAAGAGCACCTATTCTTCACGGGAAGCAGATGCCATCGCCAATCTCTCTTTCATCGGGGGGAAGACCAATCGCAACATCAGCGACAAGTCTCCGGCCGACTACTTCCCCGCGCTCATCGAATCCGCGGGCCAATCAGCGTTCGACTCGCAGTGCATCCCTACTGACCCTAGGTTGCTGAAAACCGAGAACTACAAAGAGTTCCTGTCCGCCCGACGTAAACTGATAGCGGCCAGGCTGAATGATTTCTTGGCAGCCTCCTGAGCAGAGCTCAGGGCTCGTTGATGTATAAGCAAGGAGCCTGGAGGCTGACCTTGGTGTAGGCGGTGACATCGCCCAGGAGATACTTCTGACGGATGGCTTCCGGAGCCGGCTTGCCGATGAATTCGACACGTCCCTTGGCATCGTCCGGGACCAGGTCTGTTCGGTTCGGATACTGGGTCGTCAGGGCCTTCATCCACTTCTCAGGCTCGTAGACCTCTCGTACCACGCCCTCATAGACGGCAAAGACATACTTCATCTTGGAGGCACGCTCCGCGCTCAACACCCACACTCCGCGGGTGATGTCGTAAAGCTCCGCCGCCGGCATGCTGTGACGATAGAGCTGGTTGACCCGGATCAGGATGACCGGGTCGGTGATCTTCACAGGCTTGGCGGCATAATACCCCTCGAGCTCCGATAGTCCCTTGCGGCCGAAGCGGAGGCTGTCCTTGCCCACGACACGATTCGTCAGGTTCTCGAGCCCAAGCAGGCCGATAGCTGCCGCTTCGATGTTATAGGCCTCTTGCTCCGTTCGCAGGCCATGAGCGAGCATCTCTATGCGAGGCTCCAAGCCGGCGGCGAAGATATCGCGGATACGTTTCACCTTCGGGTGGTCGTCGTCCTCAAAGAGATGGTCCAGGCACCGGTCATCCTTACCCTTGCCGATGTAGAACACCTTCCCGTCCCGCGGGTCGACATACAGGTATACGTAATACCCTAACTTCTCGGCCATACCGGGCTTCAGGGATCGGAGATGGGGAGGGATTGCCATGGGGTGCTTCCTGAAGAAACTACTGAGATGAAGCCCCCAGTGAAAGTCCTATTCCTGAACACTGGCAGACGTTTGATCGATTGCAGGGAACTTCGGCGCCTGGGCGGAAATCCCGACGTAATCATTTTAGCCGAGCTTACTCTTGGAAGCCAAAAGGCCTATCAAAACGGCCTTAGGGGGCTCGGATATAAGCATGCGTCCCGCCCTACGCTACACAGCCGGAAGCGACACGTACGTCTTTACAGCAAGCTGCCCGTGGAAACGGATAATCGTTTCACCAAGCGCGGCAATAAGCTGAAGAATAATTGGCTCTGGTGTCAGATCGGCGATGTGCTCATCTCCGGCATCCATATGCCGACCAAAGGCATGAAGAAACGGCCCTTCGATCAGATCCGTGCTTGGATGAAAAAGCGCGCCCAATCCCGAACGCTAATCATCGGGGATTTCAATACTGACCCGCATGATGCAACGTGGGGGCCCCAGCTCAAATCTTGGATTCAGTACGGTTGGCGTAACCTATGGGAGAAAACCAGGGGCGGAGACAAGGCGTGGACATTCAAAGGCTCCCGCAAAAGCGATCGGCCCAGGAGAATCGATCATGCCTTCATCGGAGATGCCATCAAGGCCGCCAAGCTGAAGCACCTGCCATCCTTCCGGCTACGTAGGCTATCCGACCATTCTGGGCTCTTGGTTGAATTGGGCTAAGGCAAATTCGCACATAAAGATGAGTCCCTTCGCCTTTTCCTGGGAACGATCGGGTCTTTATTCTGCTTTATTAATGATTCGGCGTGCTTAGAAAACCGACATGCCCCGCATCGTCCCTGTCCTTCTGGTAACTTTACTTACCGCCTGCTCGGCATTAGCCGGACTCTCGGTCAACGAAGACCCGGTCGTCTACGCGGTCCGGCCGGCGGTGTGCGCACGCACAGAGTTCGAGGCGGTGGATTTCCTCGGCAACGCCAATGCCTCGATCAAGACGAGGCAGATCGTCGGGTGCCTCGATCGCATGGGGGTCTCCAGCAAACACTCCGCCAACTACCTGTACGTCCAGAGCGACCTCCTCCAAGACCCGCAGGCGAAGCTTTTCGCCTACCGACTGGCCTTGAGCCGGGAGAAGCAGGCCGCGCTTTGCATGTCGGTAAAGGCACCGTCTGACCTTGGCTCGGAACTAGCGTCCTTCCTCGGAGCCAGCCTGGCCATCAACATGATTGAGCAGAACTCCCGGGTCGCCGAACAGCGGGTCGAAGCCGAGTTCAAGGCCCGGGCTTCCGGCTTCCTAGAGCAGAACATCGCCTTCGGAGCCAACGTGAAGAACATCCACGAGGGTGAAATGGAGATCGCCGGCATCATCGACCCCGACGTCGCCGCCACGAGCATCTTCAAGTCCAAGCAGCCCAAGGTACGCAAGGCGATCGAGGGCATCATCGATGAACAGGAAGCCCGCGCCAAAGCCTCATGGGACAAGCTGACCCATCCGCAGATCTACGGACTTCTGGTCGGGTCGCATTCTCCGGCCGGCAGCTGGGAATTCCTCAACGGCGAGCTGACCTCGCTGAAGGTCGACTCCGTCACGTTTAAGGGGCACTGCGTCCTGACCGAGCTGACCCTCAATCTCGTCGGCAAGTCGGCCGGCGTCCGTACCATCAAGATCCGCGCGGCGTTCACGGTCTTCAAGGATGGCGGCATCGGGCTGATCGGCACGAATTAAGCATCCCGTTCATGGACGCATTACAGGAGAAACAAACTCTGCCTAGATTCTCATCATCCGACTAACACCCCGCTTACACCCCACATACCTCATGAATATCGCAATACTAGATGGTCCTGTCGTTTGGATCATTATTGGTCTCCTTTGCTTCGGAACGACCATTGGACTCATCGTCTTCCTGGTCACCTCGCTGATCAACAAGAAGAATGGCGCGGCAGCAGTTCAATCCATCCCCGCGGCTCCTGGTTCGCGCCTCTTCCAGTTTTCCCGCAACGGAGCCTCGCTCGGATGTTTTCCCGAGGGATCCGTACCGCAGCTGATCGTAGGCGGACAGATTCGTCCAGATGATGACTGCTGGACCCAAGGCATGACAAGCTGGCAGAAAGTTTCGGCTCAGCCCAACTGGCGCGCATAACGCCAGCTGCTTGAGCGGCAGAGGGCGCGACGTAGTCTCGCCCCTACCCTTCGGCCACCATTCGGCGCCCGGATACAGCGGATGCGATGTCATCGCATCCCTACCAGGGGTAGCACGCGGTACTGGCTCACCTAGGTTAACCATTATAAATCTGGCTGGGGTTTATAACCCAGGGGGATGCAACTTTGCGTGATTTGACTTGTTAGAACGTCCGCGAGGGGCACAACCCCTCTCCCGCTTTTTGACAGTTGAAGACGGTTTGGTGTTCACGAGGTCAGTCGGCCTTAGATCAAGGGCTGGAGTCTTCTGCGCAAGCAGTCGGCTCCAGCCCTTTTTTGTTTTTGCGACCGGTGCAAAGCGCCCTGCCCCGAATGCGAACGCAGGGGAGCCCCATACTTGCTATGACTCACCTCGAAATCACCTCCACCGTCAGTTCCTTCCTCACCGAAAAGACCCTCGAAGGGTTCCACCCCGTCCGCGGGATGGTCCTGGAACGCCCGCTGCCGGT
>JBIKIO010000063.1:0-7550 GCA_044361555.1 Opitutales bacterium | reverse complement strand
GCAGGGCGGCCGGGGAGAGTCAAGCCTTCCCCGGCAGGGTGAGCGGAAAATTTATCCCCATCCGGCATGGGGAGGTCTAAAACACGCAAAACAAGCCATTCTAAATCAATGACTTAATCTGTATTCTGCGAATAGGGCAAAAATCCCGCTTTTCGCTCCCGCATCCCTTTCGGCTCCGATCCGGGCACAAAAAACCCCGCCAGGTGGCGGGGTTTCGAAGCAGCCGGTGAGGGTTTACTTGGCGGCGGCCGCGGCAGCCGCAGCGGCGGCGTGCTCGGTCGGGTCGAAGCGCTTTTCTTTGACCTTGGTGGCCGACTTGCCTTGGCGATCGCGGAGGTAGAAGAGGCGGGCGCGCATGACCTGAGAGGTGCGCTCGACTTCGATTTTCTCGATGTTGGGGGAGTGGACCGGGAAGGTACGCTCGACGCCTTCGCCGAAGGAGACACGGCGAACGGTGAAGGTTTCGTGGATGCCGCCGCCCTTGCGCTGGATGACGATGCCAGAGAACACCTGGGTGCGCTCTTTGTCGCCTTCGCGAACCTTGGTGGAGACTTTCACGCCGTCACCGACTTTGAAAGCATGGTCGCCGCGGGCGGTCTTCAGCTGGGGCTGGGTGGCGAATTGGATGAGGGGATGGTTGCTCATGGCTGGTGTTCTTGGTCTTTCATCAGGTCCGGTCTGCGTTGCTTTGTCTTCTCTATTTGCCTTTCCCGACGCCATTTTTCGATTTCGGCGTGATTTCCTCCTAGGAGGACGGGGGGCACCTCGAGACCATCATAAACAGCGGGTCGGGTGAACTGCGGAAAGGCGAGCAACTTGCCGTTGTAACTATCCCCCGTCAAGGAGTTTTCCTCCCCGAGCACCCCGGGGAGCTGTCGGCCGAGGCAATCGACCAGGACGCAGGCGGGCAAAGTGCCATTAGTGAGCACATAATCGCCGATCGAGACCTCCCGGGTGACCTTCTTGTCCCGGAAGCGCTGATCGATACCCTCATAATGACCCGAAATGAGGATCAGGTGGCTCTTTTGGGCCAGTTCCTTGGCCAGCTTATTGGTCAATTGTTCACCATCGGGGCAAAGGTAGACTACTTCGCAGTCCGGGGTGGCCAGGGCGTCGACGGCGTCGAAGAGGGGTTGGCAGCTCATCAGCATGCCGGGTCCACCCCCGTAAGGCATGTCGTCCACCTTACGGTGCTTGTCCTTGGAGTAGGCACGCAGGTCGTGGGCCTTGAAGGCGATCAGGCCCTTGTCGATGGCCTTGCCGATGACGGACTCCTGGAGGAAGCCGTCGGCCATGGCCGGGAAGAGGGTGACGAGGTCGATGCGGATGGCCACGGTGATCGCGACCATCCAACAGCCGAAAGGCCGCCGAGGGCAAGCCGTCCCTGCGTCGGCTTACTTCTTCTTCGGCTTGGCCTCGGAGCGCTGGTCCATCTTCACGCCCGCTTCGGCCGGCACGGGCTTGCCCGTGACTTCGACGTCGGAGGTGAAGAGATACTTCCACACGTCTTCCTGCAGCGGTCGTCCCTGGGCGTCCTTGGGCGAACCCTTGCTCGGGGTCACGTAACCGTGCGCGGCGCCGGCCTGCTTCTTTTCGTCGCCCTTCATCGGAGCGTCCGCGATGAGGCGGCGCGAATGACCATAAGGCGCCTTCTCCTTTTCGGCGTTCACGATCGGACCATATTCGTTCAGGCGCAACATCAACCAGGAGCGTTGGTAATGGTCGCCGGTCCAGCCGCTATCGAGGACGTGGGTGTAGCCGAAGAAGCGGTTGAGCGGCGTCGCCGACGGGCCGGCCTGCCAGTCTTCGGTGTTGTCGCGCGGGCCGCAGAACATGATCACACGCGCCACCTGCTGGTGCATCGCGAAACGCGCGGAGGACGTGGCGCCGTGCGAGGAGCCGCCGACGACGACTTTCGTCCAGTCGAGTTCTTTGCCACCGGCGGTGAGGAACTGTTCCCAGCGGCCCTGCGGATTTTTCTTCACGAGCCACTGCACCATGCGCGTGGCGCGGCCCTTGGCGGAATCCGCTTCGGCGATCTCGACCGACTTCGACGCATCGACGCCGGCGGTGGCTTCGAGGCGGATGTTGCCGAGGTGCTGCGTGTCGGCGGGGACGGTGTTGAGCTTGCCGAACCAACCGCGGGCGTAGGCGACGCTGATGTGGTGGTAGCCGTAGCCGTTGACCTTCTCGGCGATGACGGGGTTGTGGCCCATCAGCCACACGACGAGCTGGCCGCGGGGCGAGACGCGCGTGTCGACGTCAGCGGTCTGCACATCGGCGGGCTTACCCTTGGCCTCCAGGCCGAACTCGATCTCGGGATAAGACTTCGCGGAAGGGTCGACCTCGCTGGCGCGCACCGTGAGGTGGTAGGCCTGCGGCTTCGGGTCGTTGAACTTAGGGGCGGCTGCGTCGGCGTGGACTGCAAGCACGGCGACGGACAGGAGGGCGAGGGTACGCATGGGGATGCGTCCGTTGATGCCCGCGCATCGCCGCGTTGGCAAGACGGACCTCCTACTTAGGCAGCTTGGCGTCGACGTGATCGAGGGCTTTCTCGATGACGTCCTTGGGGGCCCACTGGTGGCCGCCTTCGAATTCGAAGACCTGCAGGCGGTCGCCCTGCGTGGCCTGCAGCTGCTTGATCTCGCCGCGGTTGGAGTCCTTCTTGCCCATGGTCACGACGACGGCCGGGATCTGCACGCCAGCGAGGCCGCGCAGGCCGTTGTCGAGGATGCCGGTGCCGGCACCCTGCAGGATGACGCCGCCGAAATTATCGCCGATGCTCACGAAGATCGAGCTGGCGCGCGCGCCGCCGGAGAAGCCGGTGCAGACCTTACGGCCGGGGCCGATGCGGAAGCGCTTCACGGCGTCCTGGTGCGCGGCGAGGAAGTTGCCGACGCTCGGGTCCCACGGGCCGTTCTTGGATTCGTCGAGGAGGATGGCGATGTAGCCGTGCTTCTTCACCCAGTCGGCCATATTGCCGAGGGTCGCGTTACCGCCGGGCGAGGCGACGAAGAGGACGCTCCATTCCTTGGTCTTATCGATGTGGTAGCCCTTCGGCAGAATGACGCGGTAGTGGTAGACGTCGGCGTATTTGGAATAGCCGCCGTTATGGTCACAGGCGATGCGGGTCTCGACGCCTTCCTTGATGACGAGGTCAGGCGGGGTCGTCCGCGACGGGGCGACCGGATCGGCGGCCGACGCCACGAGGGCGCAGAGGGAAAGAAGCAGGGCGAGGGGCCGGCGCATGACGAAGGGGTAGGGGCGAACCACGCCGAGGGCAAGCGTGGTTGCGGCTTGGAAGCCACGGCGGGATGTCTCATAGCGTCGGTGTGCCTCATCCTGTCGTCCCTGTGCTCGAAGTCTCCCGTTTGCGCATCGCCCGCGAGGACAAGGTCATCCTGCGCGGCCTCGACTGGCGCGTGGAGCCGGGCCAGCACTGGGTGATCCTCGGTCCGAACGGCTCCGGCAAATCTTCGTTGCTCGCGGCGCTCACCGGATATTTCGCGCCGACCTCGGGCTCGCTCGCCGTCCTCGGCGAGACTTTCGGCCGCAGCGACTGGCGCGAGCTGCGTCGCCGTATCGGCCTGGTCGGTCCGTCCGTCGCCGCGATGATCGCGCCCGCCGAGCCGGCCTTGTCGGTCGTCGCCGGTGGTGTCGATGGGCTGATCAATCTCTGGCGCCGGCCGAAGCCCGCGACGCTCGCGCTCGCTCGCCGGCTCCTCCGCCTGCTTAAGGTCGGCGGACTCGCCGCGCGTCCGTGGGGACATCTCTCGCAGGGCGAACGCCAGCGCGTGCTCATCGCTCGTGCCCTGGCTTCCGACCCCGCGTTGCTCATCCTCGACGAATCCTGCGCGGGCCTCGATCCCGTCGCGCGGGCGGAGTTCCTCGCGTTGGTGAAGCGTCTGCCGAAGCTGACGCCCGGTCTGGCGATCGTCTTCGTCACGCACCATGTCGAGGAGATCTTGCCGACCTTCACGCACGCGCTGCTGCTCCGCAATGGGTCGGCCCTCGCCGCCGGCCGGATGGGCGACGTCCTCAAGCCCGCCGTGCTCTCGAAACTCTTCGGACGGAAGGTCCGCCTGACCAAGGGCCGGGATGGCTGGGCGCTGACGGTCGCTGGGAAGTAGTCGCGGGGCGGCTTGACCGCTTTCGACTTCCCCTTAACCCCTGCTTCAGCCTACTTCATCTGCTTCCGCAATGCCTTCGCCGTTCGATAATCTCCTCCCTCGCTACGACGCCGTCGTCATCGGCGCCGGCCTCGGCGGGATGACCGCGGCGAACAACCTCGCGAAGTTCGGCCGCAAGGTGCTCCTCCTCGAGCACCATTACCAGCTCGGGGGCCTCGCGACCTACTTCAAGCGCGTCGGCGGCCACGTGTTCGACATCTCCCTGCACGGCTTCCCGCACGGGATGATCAAGTCCACACGCCGCTACTGGACCAAGGAGATCTCGGACCGCATCCACCAGCTCCACGACGTCCGTTTCATCAACCCCGACTTCGACGTCCGCACGACCTTCGACCGCGCCGACTTCACGCGCATCCTGATCGAGCAGTTCAAACTCTCCGCCGAGACCGTCGAGGCCTTCTTCGCGCACCTGCGCGAGATGAACTACTACGACAACGACCCGCGCACCACGCGTCAGCTGTTCGAGCAGTTCTTCCCCGGTCGCCCGGATGTCCAGCGCCTGCTCCTTGAGCCGATCGCCTACGCCAACGGCTCCACCCTCGACGACCCCGCGATCACCTTCGGCATCGTCTTCTCGAACTTCATGTCGAAGGGCGTGTTCATCTTCCAGGGCGGCACGGACACCATGATCAACCTCATGACCGCCGAGATGAAGGCCAACGGGGTCGACATCCGTCGCAACGTGCTGGTCGAGAAGGTCCACGTCGAGAAAGACGCCTCCGGCCGCCGACGCGTCGTGGGCGTGAAGCTCCGCGGCACCCGTGAGGGCGAAGAAGCCGAGGTCGCCTGCGCCACCGTCGTCTCCAACGCTAACATCAAAGACACCGTCCTGAAGATGGGCGGCGAGGATGCGTTCGAGACTCCCTTCCTCGAGGAAGCCCGCAAGGTCCGCGTGAACACCTCTTCCTGCCAGGTCTACATGGGCGTGCGCGAAGGCGAGACCATCCCGCACATCGGCGACCTCGTGTTCACCTCCGAGGCCAAGCCGTTCTCGAGTCACGAGCTCGTCGACTTCCACACCACCTCGCGCACCTACTCGGTCTATTACCCGGACACCCGTCCGCACACCAAGCACCCGCGCTACGCGATCGTCACCTCGGTGAACCAGAAGTTCGAAGACTGGTCCGGCCTGTCCGATACCGATTACGCGACGCATAAGGCGCGCGTCATCGAGGAGTCCTTCAAGGGCCTCGAGAAGTTCATCCCCGACATCCGTTCCAAGGTCGACCACGCTGAGGCCGCGACCCCGCGCACCGTCCAGCGTTACGTCCGTCACGTCGGCGGCACCTCTTTCGGCACCAAGTTCGAAGGCCTCAAGGTCTCGATGGCCCTGCCCGAGCAGGTCGGCGGCTTCTACCATGCCGGCAGCGTCGGCATCATCATGTCCGGCTGGCTCGGCACCATCAATTACGGCGTGATCGTCTCGGCCAAGGCCGACGCCTACCTGCGCGAACCGAACGCCAACCCGCTCGGCGACGCCGCGGCGAGCGCGGGAGTCTGAGGGAACATTAGTTGAACGGTTGGCCAGTTGGCCGGAGGAAGATGCCCCGCCTCCATCCTTCTTCTGTGTCTTACTCTTATCCGCCTGACATTTCGTCGGCTTGACGGTGGCCGGGATTCGGCAAGTCTCCGGGCATGGCTAACGAAAAGCAGACCATCGCCAAGAAGCTCGAGGACGGGCTCGAATATTTTATCTTCGCTAGCCGCTGGGTCCAGGCTCCGATCTACGTCGCGCTGATCTTCGCGGCCATCGCCTACGCTTGGAAGAGCGTGCAGGAGCTCCTGCACATCCTGGATGGTTTCTCCGGCGCGACCGAGAGCGCCATCATGGTGGGTATCCTCTCGCTCGTGGACATCTCGATGGTGGCCAACCTCGTCAACATGGTCGTCGTCGGCGGCTACGTGACCTTCGTCTCGCGCATCGACTTCGGTGACAACGGCGACCGCCCCGATTGGCTCGACCACATCAACGCCAATACCCTCAAGGTGAAGCTCGCCGGCAGCTTGGCCAGCATCTCGGCCATCCACCTGCTGAAGAGCTTCATCGCGATCACCGATTCAGTCGGCGCGGGCGCGGCGATGTCCCCGAACATGGAGAAGGTCGTGCTGTGGCAGGCCATCATCCACGGTGTGTTCCTCGGTTCGATGATCCTCTTCGCCTGGGGCGAGAAGATGCAGCGGGTCGAGGGTCACTGAGCCTTCGGCGCGAGGTCGCTGACCCAGCCGACGAGATAGCGCTGCAGGGGGGACGACCATCCGTAGTGGATCCGCAGCCGCGCGCCGGCGGGATTCGGCTTGGAGTCGATCGTCGCGTTGAGGCTGACCTTATGGCCGGCGTGGGCCACGAGCATGGCCGCCTTGCCCGTCAGGCCCTGACGGGTCGGATGGCGGAGGTGCGGCGGGATCTCGTCGCCATCGCAGGCGCTGCCGATGCCGCCTTCCATCCGGACCATGCGCATGAAGTCGAGCGCGCGCATGGCGGCGTGGATATGCTCGAAGCAGTCGAACTCGCAGGCGAAGCCGGCGTCGACCGCCGACTCGAGGATGACATGGTCTTCCATGCTGGGCATGCGCGCCGCCCACGCGAGGAAGTGGCCGACGTTGGGCTGATGGCCCGTCACGAGGTGGCCTTGGATCTCCTGCTTCGGCCGGCGCACCTTCGCTTCATGGAGTTCCGAGCCGAGGCCGGCCACGATGGCTTGCACGACCGCCTTGTCCGCCGCGCGGAAATCGAGGGTGACTTCCGTCACGTCACCGGTGAACGCGGCGAGGGCCGTCCGATCGCAGGTGAGCCGGACGTGGATGTCGCCGTGCAGCTCCGGACCGCTGAGGCGGACGGATTCGCCGGCGGAGGGTAGCACGAAGAGCGTCGTCAGGACGGTGCCGGCGCAGGCCAACGTCTCGAGGCGCTGACGGAGGATGGCGGCGGCGAGCGGGGTGCCGAAGCGACGGCGGAGAAGGGGGCGCGGACGAGAGGGAGCGGCAGGGCGGCGTTTCATGGATGGATTTTTAAAAAGAAGAGAGGGTGTCCCTGCCGTGCGGTCCGTGGGAAAACGGCGCTCGGCTGGAAGGGTGAACAATGGAATGGAGTTTCGGACAGGGACGCCGGGGTGGGCGGAGAACTGTCTGAGTCCGCTACTATGCCCGGGCGCGGCAGGTTGTCCAGAGGGCCGCCCGAGGTTTTTTAAAATAATATAAACCCCCGATTTATGGGCAAAAAGAAGGGCTCCCCAGTCGGGGAGCCCTTGGGGGCCGTCGGTCCGGCCAGGTCAGTGGGCTTTTTTCGCTACCGGGATGCGCATGCCGTAGAAGCTCCGGTAGACGAAGAAGAGGGCGACCAGGAAGATTGCGCTCCCGAGG
>JBIKIO010000012.1:0-26064 GCA_044361555.1 Opitutales bacterium | reverse complement strand
TTCGCCCCACGCTCACCCGGGCGTTGCGCGCCTGGCGGGTGATACGAGTACGGAGCTCCGACGGTACGCGGAAAGAAACCTGGCGGGACCGGGTGGTCTCCAGGGAAGGACGGGAGTCGTCGTAACGATCGAGGGCGAGACGGATCGCCTCGCTCAAGGTGCTCAGACCGGACCGATGCTGGAAGGCGACCACCTCGGAATGAAGCTTCGGGGGAAGCGACACGGTGATCAGGCTTTCGCTCGGGGTTTCGGTTCGGTTCGTCACGTTGCGGTTAACTCTTGATACCGAGTGATAGGTATTACCTGCGCTTGCGCAAGAGGAAACTTTCATGTCACCGGAACGTCTCCGCCGATGTGTAAAAAATCTGTTCGCGCGCACGCATCGTAAACACGAAATCGATACGACCGCGGAGCGGACGCGTGGTTGACCGCCGCGACGCACGCGGACAGGATGAAGTCATGAGCGAAACCCCGCACGGACCGGAAGAAACCGCGCCGGGTGAGTGGCGGAAGCTCGCCCTGCTCGCGGCCGCGAGCGGCGTCTTCGGCCTGCTTTCATTGGGCGCGGAGCATTTCGGCGAAACCGGTCGTCCGTGGGCGCTCGCCCTCGTCGCCGCCTCCTGTATCGCCGGCGGATGGGACGCCGCGATCGACGGCTGGGCGGCCTTGAGGCAACGGCGCATCGACGTCCACCTGCTGATGATCGTCGTGGCGGTCGGCGCCTGGATCGTCGGCGCCCAGTGGGAGGGAGCCCTCCTTCTTTTTCTCTTCTCGACCGCCGGCGCGATCGAACATTACGCGATGGACCGCACCCGCGGCGCCATCGACGCCCTCCTCGACAAGTCGCCCAAGCACGCCCGGCGACTGGGTGCGGATGACGTCGAAACGGAAGTGCCGGTCTCCGCCCTACACCCTGGCGACCGTATCGCCATCCTCCCCGGCGAACTGGTCCCGGCGGACGGCAAGGTGCTCTCGGGTGAGAGCGCGGTGGACGAGTCCAACCTCACCGGAGAAGCGAAACCGGCCCCGAAACAGGCCGGTTCCGACGTCGCCGGGGGGACGCTCAACTCCTGGGGCCGTCTGATCGTCGAAGTCACCCGCGGAGAGAAAGACAGCGCCCTCCAGCGAATCGTCCGATTGATCCGCGAAGCGCAGGACAGCAAGGCCCCGGCACAACGGGCTATCGACCGCTGGGGCGACGGCTACGCTCTGTTCACACTCTCCGCCTCCGCTCTTTTCTACCTCTACCTCCGTCTGACGACGCCGGGCGACGCCGTCGGGCAGGCCGCCCCGCTCTACGGCGCGATGACCCTGCTGGTCGTCCTCAGCCCTTGCGCCTTGGTATTGTCCGTCCCCTCCGCGGTCCTCGCAGCCATCGCCGCCGGTGCCCGCCAAGGGATCCTATTCCGCGGCGGCGCGGCGGTCGAACGCCTGGCTGACGTCGACTGCATCTGCTTCGACAAGACGGGTACGCTGACCACCGGCGTACCCGAGGTGGCCGCGCTGGAAGTCTTCCCCGCGGGAGCCGACCGTGACCGGGCGCTGAGTGCCCTGCAGACCCTGGAAGCGGCGACCACCCACCCGTTCGCCGCGAGCGTGGTGCGCGCCTGCCAACGGGAAGGCGCCCGCCTGCTCCCCGTCCAAGGACTTTCCAATTCACCTGGACAAGGCGTGTCCGGTACGGTCGCCGGCGCCCGCTGGAGCGTGGGCACCCGCGAATTCGTCGGCGGAGCGGCACTCCCCGGAGCGAGCGTGCCGGCTGGCGCCATCGTCAGTGAAGTCTGGGCCTCCGACGGGACCGTCACGGTCCGCGCCACACTCGTCGACCGCATCCGCGAGGCCAGCCGCCCCACCCTCGCCGCCCTGCATGCGGCGAAGATCCGGACGGTGATGCTCACGGGCGACCGCGAAGAGGCGGCAGCCGCGGCGGCGCAGCAGGTCGGCATCCAAGCCTATGCGGCCGCATTGACGCCGGACGCCAAGATGGCCGCGATCCGCCGCTACTCCGCGGAGGGCCACGTGGTCGCGATGGTCGGTGACGGGGTCAATGACGCCCCGAGCCTCGCCGCGGCGGATGTCGCGATCGGCATGGGCGGCCGGGGCAGCGATGCGGCCCTGGAGTCGAGCGATCTCGTGCTCATGGACGACCGACTGGAGCGCCTCGTCGATGCGATCGAGCTGAGCCGCCGGGCCCGCCGCGCGATTCGCTTCAACATCATCCTCTCGGTCGGCGCCGCGCTCGGGATGGCGGCCTACGTGATCTTCCGGGGCGCCCCCCTGCCCCTCGCCGTCAGCGTGCACGAAGGCAGCACGGTCGTGGTCTGCCTCAACGGCCTGCGCCTGCTCGCCCACCGCCCGCGTAAGCGGGCATGAAAAGGCCCCCGGGCGAACCCGGAGGCCTTGAGAGCACCGGCCTTAGGCTCAGCGCAGTTCCTTGCCCGCGCCGTCGAAGAGCTTGAACGCTTCGATACTGTAGGTCGGATCAGGCTTGGTACCGAGGCGGACCTTGCAGGACTTCATCAGGTCACGGAAGAACTCGCGGTCCTCCGTGATGATACGCTCGAGGTTGACCGGGTGGAGCAGGATGTTGATCTCCAGCTCCTTCTCGGGGCCGGCGGCCTCACGGAGGCGGCGGATGACACTGAGGAGCTTGCGCTGGATCTCCACGGAGACCGTACGGGGATTCTTGACGATGCCGCGACCCTGACAGTGCGGGCAGGCCGTATACATCGAGGTCGTGTTGGACTCCGTGTGACGCTGGCGCGTCATCTGGAGCACGCCCAGCGCGGAGATTGGTAGGATCTGATGCTTGGCCCGGTCGTCTTCCATCGCGTCACGCAAGGCCTCGAAGACCTTCTTCCGGTCCTTCGGGTTCTTCATGTCGATGGTATCGATCATGATGAGGCCGCCGAGGTTGCGTAGTTTGATCTGACGGGCCGCCTCGGTGACGGCCTCGAGGTTGGCCTGGGTGATGAAATTGCCGTCCTTGGCGCCGTCCTTGCCGCGATGGCCGCCGGTATTGACGTCGATGGCCGTGAGCGCCTCGGTCTCGTCGATGACGATCTCGCCGCCGCTCGGGAGCGGGACGCGGCGCTGGAAGAGCTGCTCGATCTGCCGCTCGATGTTGTAGCGCTCGAAGACCGGAATCGGGTCGGCGTAGAGTTCGACGCGCGAACGGGAGCGCGGCGACACTTCGCCGACGAGGTCCTGGACCAGCTTGAAGTCTTCCGGGTTGTCGACGAGGATGCGGTCGACCTCTTCCGTGAGGAAGTCACGGACGGTACGCTCGATCAGGCCGGGCTCCTGGTAGAGGAGGACAGGCCGGCGGTCCGGGGCGTTGATCTTTTCGACGATGGCCTGCCAGCGCTTGAGCAGCATGTGCAGGTCGCGGACGAACCAGCGGGCCTGCTTGCCCTCACCCGCGGTGCGGATGATGACGCCCATGCCTTCGGGGATGGTGAGCGAGCGGAGGATATCCTTCAGGCGTTCGCGCTCGGAGGCCTCCTCGATCTTGCGGGAGACGCCGCACGCGCCGCTGAAGGGCATCAGCACCAGGTAGCGGCCCGGGAGGGCGATATTGGTGGTCGAACGGGGGCCCTTGGTGCCGATCTGGTCCTTGACGACCTGGATGACAATGTCGGAGCCGGCCGGGAAGAGCTGCGGGATGTCCTTGGCCTGGTAGCGGGCCTTGCGCTGCTTCTGCTCGGCGGACTCGTTGTCGCGGATGAACTCGACCTGTGAGTCATTGGCGGCGGGGAGCATGTCCCAGTAGTGCAGGAAGGCGTTCTTCGGCTGGCCGATGTCGACGAAGGCAGCCTTGAGCCCGCCCTCGAGGTTCTGGACGCGGCCCTTGAAGATCGCGCCGACCATGCGGTTCTCGCCCTTGTGCTCGATCTCGAACTTGTCGAGGACGCCGTTGGTGAGGAGCGCGACACGCTTCTCCAGCGTCTCGGCGTTGATGACGAGTTCTCGGTAGACCGCGCGGTCCTTGGAGAAGTGTTTCACGATACGCTGGAGCAGCGGGAGCTCCTTGCGCCGCTTCGCCGCCTCGTCGGCCAGCTGGCGCTGGTCGATCGGGGCGGTCTGTTCGCCGCCCTCTTCAGGCAGCTCGTCGTTGATATCTTCGGGTTCGTTATTATCGGGCATCTCGGTCAGGCGGTTAAGCCGGTTGCCGGAGAGCCTCCGTCTTCGCCGCCACCGGTCGAATGCCGATGAACGCTCTGGACTAGTCCAAGGAGCAGGAAACAGCTGAGTACGAAAGACCCTCCGTAGCTAAGGAAAGGAAGGGGGACCCCGGTGACGGGCATCAGGTCGATGTTCATGCCGACGTTGATCACGACGTGCGTGCCGAGCACGACCGCCGCGCCGATCGCCAACAAAGAACCGAACCGATCCGCCGTCCGGGCCGCCGTGCGCACGACGCGCCAGAACAGCAGGACGAAAGAGCCGATCACCAGGAAACCGCCGGTGAAGCCGATCTCCTCGGCCATCCCGGAAAAAAGGAAGTCATTATGCGCCGCCGCTTCCGGCAGGTAGCCGAAGCGCGCCTGCGTGCCGTTGCCGACACCCTGGCCGCGGAAGCCGCCGCGGCCGACCGCGATGACGGCCTGGTTGACGTTCCAGGTGACGCCGAGACCCTTGGGGTCGATGACGTCAGGGGCGACGAAGGACATGATGCGCTCGCGCTGGTAGTCCTTCAGCAAAAAGAACCAGGCCTCCGCCTCGTGCTGGCCGCGGACCGCGCGGACCGGATCTTTGGACTGCGGATTGGCCTTCGCATACTGGTCGATCTTGGCCGCGTATTCGGTCAGGTCGACGGACACCACACCCACCAGCAGGACGGCGGCGGCTCCGGCCACCAGGAAGAACCTGGTGGTCAGGCCGGCGACGAACAGCAGGACGAATGAAAGCGGCAGGTAGATGAGCGCAGAACCTAGGTCCGGCTGCACAAAAATCAAGACAAACGGGACCGCGGCCACGGCGAGGGCGCGCACCACCGTGCCCCAGGTCGCCCGGAAGGAGCCGATCGGAGAACGCGCCAGCAGAGCCGCGAGGAAGACGAGCGCGCCGATCTTCGCGAACTCCGAGGGCTGGATCGAGAACGGACCGAAATCCATCCACCGACGCGCTCCGTTGACGCTGCGGATAAAGTCGCCGAGGTTCGTCTTGGCTAGGGCGCAAAGCGACACGGGCAGGAGCAGCAGGACCGAGCCGAGATAGAGGCGGCTGGCATGCCGCTGGATGTGACGATAATCGAGGGCCGCTACCGCCCAATAGGCGATCCAACCGATGATGACGAAGACGATCTGCGAACGGTAAAAGGTCGATTCCCGGGCGCTACCGGCCGACTGGATCGCCACGATGCCGAGGGTGCTGAGGAACAGGATGATGACCACCTGAGTCCAATCCGTCCGCCAGGCGAAGTTGGCGAAATTGTCCCACCAGACCGCGGCCGAAGACCGCTCATCGTCAAGGTGTCTGGACATGCCTTGAAGAAGCCCGCCCGAGGCTCCGAGGCAAGGCGAACCTCCCGAAAGGGCTTGCCGAAGGGGCCCGCTCGGCAAGGGTATGACCCCGGACCTCCGGTTTACGCGACGACCATGCCTGTGGCAGCCGACCAAAGCATCCTCGCCGCCGTGGCGTTCTCCTCCGGAGCCATCGTGGCCTATGCGGTCGCGAAATGGCGTGAAAACACCCTCGGTGCCGTCCGCGAGGCCCGCCTTCGCTCCGAAGTCGAGCTGGCCCGCCGCGAGGCCACCGTCGAAGCGGCCGAACTCCACGCCCAGGCCGAGGACGAACAACGGACGGCCGCGCGAGCGATGGCCGACGCCGAAGCCGCCGCCGCGGCCTCCGCCGAACTCGGGCGAGAGAACGCCCGGCAACGCGACCACCTCCTCCGCGAGCTGCAACGCCTCGCCAAGGTCACGCCGGAAGAAGCCCGCGCCTTGCTCCTTGACCACCTGCGCGAAGAATACGGCGAGGAAGCCCAGCACCTCCGCCGCGGCCTGCTCGATCAGGTCGAACAGGACATCGACGACGAGGCCCGCCGCACGCTGCTCTCGGCGATGCAACGCCTGACGACCTCCACGACGCAGGACGCCACGGCCATCTCCGTCTCCCTGCCGAACGAGGACATGAAGGGACGCCTCATCGGCCGCGAAGGCCGCAACATCCGCACCTTCGAACAGTCCACCGGCGCGACGCTGCTGATCGACGAAACCCCTGGCCTGGCGATGGTTTCCTGCTTCGACCCGGTCCGCCGCGAGATCGCACGCATCGCGCTGGAACGCATCGTCAAGGACGGCCGCATCTCACCGGTGCTCATCGAAGACAGCGTGCGCCTCGCCGGCGACGAAGTCGTCAAGCACGCCCGCCGCCTCGGCCGCGACGCCGTCCGCGACCTCGGCCTGCCGCCCATGGACGCCGCCGTCGAAGAACTGCTCGGTCGCCTCCACTTCCGCCTCTCCGCCAATCAGAATACGCTGTCGCACTCCATCGAGGTCGCCCAGCTCTGCGCGATGCTCGCCGCAGAGATCGGCATCGACCCGATCCCGGCGAAACGTGCCGGCTTGCTGCATGACCTTGGTAAGGCGATCGAAGCGGAAGCCGGCTCGAGCCACGCCCTCGCTGGCGCGGCCCTCCTCCGCCGACTCGGCGAGGACGCGCGCGTCGTGAACGCCGTCGCCGCGCACCATCGGGAAGTCCCCGCCGAAAGCCTCTACTCCCCGTTGGTGATGATCGCCGACGCCGCCTCCGGCTCCCGCCCCGGCGCCCGCTCATCCACCCTCGAGTCCTACGCCCAGCGTGTCCGCGGCTTGGAAGAGATCGCCCTCGCCTTCGAAGGCGTCCGGGAGGCCTATGCCTTCCAATCGGGCCGGGAACTCCGGGTCATCGTCGACCCCGGCAAGGTCGACGACTTCGGGGCGACCGAGCTGGCCCGCCGCCTTCGCCTGAAGGTCGAAGAGACCCTTTCCTATCAAGGTACCGTCAAGATCGTGCTGATTCGTGAACAAAGGTTCACGGAAGAGGCCCGCTGAGGGACTTTCTTGTTGTTAAGCAAGAGGGGGTAGTTATTCACAAGTGTTCCGGGAGTCTCTCCCGGGTCATTTCGGCACCCCAAGGAGGTTCGTCCTCCGTCACCAAGGGTCCGACAAACCGCGTCGCCGCTCCACAACGGAACGGCCGCATCATCCGGTCGGCCACAACGAAGGCCGCCCCAACATAAGCAACATGAGCCAAGAAGAAACCCAGGGCCAGGAGCCAGTCTCCGCCCACCAGCCCGCCGCGGACGCAGGCGCCAATGAAGTCCGCACCCCCGCACCCCGCCTCAACGAAGCCAAGCTGGAGTCCGCCCACGCGGAACTCCCTCCGCTCTCCGTGATCGGGGCCTCGTCCGAACCCGCCGCCAAACCCGGCACCATCACGGCTCCGAAGCAGTTCGGCCGCCGTGGCACGCCCCGTGGCGCCGCTCCGTCCGCCGCCAACGGTCAGGCCGCCCGGCCCGCCATCGGCGTCGTCGAAGATCCGTCGCAGTTGACCGAGAACCTCTCGGGCGATCGCGCCCAGTCCGCCGCTCCGGCCCGCGAGGACCGTCCGCGCCGCGAACCCCGCGCCGAAGGTGAACGTGGCCCCCGCCGCGAATCCCGCGAGTCCCGCGAGTCTCGTCCGGAAGGTCTCGCCGAAGAAGGCAGCCAACCCGGCATCCCGCAGGGTGACCGCCCTCGTCGCGAACCCCGCGCCGAAGGTGAACGTGGCCCCCGCCGCGAACCCCGCGAACCGCGCGCCGAAGGCGATCGTGGCCCTCGCCCCGAAGGCGACCGTGGTCCGCGCTCCGAAGGTGACCGCCCGCGTCGCGAAGATCGTCCGCGTCGCGAAGATCGTCCGCGCATCCAGATCGAGCCCGTCGTCATCCCGGTCCAGGCCCCCATCGGCTTCTGGGCCTCGCTGAAGCGCAAGCTCGCCACCCTGTTCGGCATCCCCACCAAGGCCGTCTTCGTCCCCTCCTCCCGTCCCTACGCGCCGCGCGGCGAACCCCGCGGCGAACGTTCCGACCGCGGTCAGCACGGCGGCCGGGGTCGCGGTGAGTTCCGTGGCGGTTCCCGCGGTGGCCGTGACGGCTCGCGCGGAGGTCGTGACGGCTCCCGCGGAGGTCGCGGCGAATTCCGCGGCGACCGCGGTCCTCGCAACGGTCCTCGCGAAGGCTGAACATAACGGGGGCGCCAATCGGCGCCCCCGCTTCTTTTACCCGACATGCTCCAGGTCGCGCGCATCCGTGGTGGTCACGTGCTGAAAGGCGCGGTCCGCGCCGCGGGCTCAAAGAACGCTTCGCTGCCGCTCCTCGCCGCTTCGCTCCTCACGGGCGAGACGGTGACGTTGCGCAATGTGCCCGACCTGAGCGATGTCCGCTACATGGCGGAGATCCTCGGCCATCAAGGCGCGGCGGTCGCGAACCCCGCACCGGGCGTCTGGACCATCCGCGCCGAGCACGTCTCCCATCGCACACCCTACGACCTCGTGCGCAAGATGCGCGCGTCGGTCTGCCTGCTCGGCTCGCTCGTCGGCCGCCTCCGTCAGGCGGAGATGGCCATCCCCGGCGGCTGCGTCATCGGCCCGCGCCCGATCGACCTCCACCTGAAAGGCCTCGAGGCCCTGGGCTGCGTCGTCACAGTCGAAGCCGGCCTGGTGTCGGTCGATGCTTCCGGCGCCCGCGGCGCCACGGTCCACATGGGTGGCCCGATGGGCAGCACGGTGCTCGGTACGGCGAACCTCATCATGGCCGCCACGCTCACGCCCGGCGTCACGCGCATCGAATGCGCCGCCCGCGAACCGGAGGTCGTCGACCTCTGCGCGATGCTCAGCCAGATGGGCGCGAAGATCACCGGCCAAGGCACCAGCGTCATCGAAGTCGAAGGCGTCGCCGCGCTCCACGGCTGCGATCATACGGTCATCGCCGATCGCATCGAGGCCGGCACCTATCTCGTGGCCGGCGCGATCACGGGCGGTGACGTCACGGTGACGCATTGCGACCCGGCGCACCTCACGGCCTTCCTCGACAAACTCCGCGAAGCCGGCGTGCAGGTCGAGACTGGCCCCGACTTCATCCGCGCGCACGGCCGTCCCACGCACACCGTCGAGATCGTCACCGAACCTTATCCGGGCTTCCCGACCGACCTGCAGGCGCAGTTCATGGCGCTCCAGCTCCTCGTCGATGGCCGCAGTCCGGTGACGGAGAAGATCTATCCCGCCCGCTTCATGCACGCCGCTGAGCTGCAACGCATGGGCGCCGACATCGCGATCGAAGGCGCCACGGCGACCGTCTCCGGCGGCCGCCCGCTCTCCGGCGCACCGGTCATGGCCTCCGACCTCCGCGCTTCCGCGGCCCTCATCCTCGCGGCGCTGATCGCCAAGGGCGAGACGTGGGTCCAACGCCTCTACCACCTCGACCGCGGCTATGAACGCTTCGAGGAACGCCTGCGCTCCCTGGGCGCCGACGTCGAACGCCTCCCCGCCTCCGCGCTGCCGAAAGGCTTCGCCGAGGACTGAGGGTTGCCAATTCGCCCCGAGCCCGCACCTTGCGCTCCATGGCCCGCAAGGATTCGCCCGATGACCCCCAGCCGCTCGCCGGCAAGGAAGCCGCGTCGCGCGCGAACCGCTCGCTGGACGCCGCCCTGCGCCCGCCGAAGCTCGACGACTTCGTGGGCCAACAGCGCACGGTCGAACGTCTCCGTGTGATGATCGGCGCTGCGCGCCGCGAAGGCCGCACGCTCGACCACATTCTCCTCCACGGCCCGCCCGGTCTGGGCAAGACGACCCTCGCGATGATCCTCGCCGAAGAGATGGGCCGCCCGATCCGCGTGACCTCGGGACCGGTCGTCGAGAAAGCCTCCGACCTCGCCGGCCTGCTCACGAGCCTCCAGGAAGGCGACCTGCTCTTCATCGACGAGATCCACCGCATCCCGAAGACGGTCGAGGAGTTTCTCTACTCGGCGATGGAGGACTTCCGTATCGACATCATGATCGATCAAGGTCCGAACGCCCGCAGCGTCCGCCTCGATCTCCCGAAATTCACGCTCGTCGGCGCGACGACCCGCACCGGCCTGCTGACCGCGCCGCTCCGCAGCCGCTTCACGCTCCAGACGCGCCTCGACTACTACACGCGCGAACAGCTGCTCAGCATCGTGCGCCGTAACGCCGACCTCCTCAGCCTCGACATCGACCAAGGCGGTGCCGACGAGATCGCTCGCCGCGCCCGCGGTACGCCGCGCATCGTCAATAATCTCCTGCGCTTCACGCGCGACTACGCCCTCGAACGCGCCGGCGGCAAAGCCGACGCCAAGGTCACGGCCGCCGCCCTCGAACTTCTCGAGATCGACCAACACGGCCTCGATGACATGGATCACCGCTTCCTCCGCGCGATGGCTGAGAAACATAACGGCGGACCGGTCGGTCTCAGCAGCATCGGCGCCGCCATCGGCGAAGACGCCCACACGCTGGAGGAAGTCCACGAACCATTCCTCGTGCAGGAAGGCTACGTCGTCCGCACCCCGCAGGGACGCGTCCTAGCCCCGAAAGGCTGGCTGGCCGTGGGCCTGCAGCCGCCTTCGTTCTGAGGTCGGTGTTCTGACGCTGGACAACGGCGTTTTCCCTCGGCTAAGGTCGACCTCTCAAAGCCATGGCAAAACGATGGGTCATCAAGCTCGGTTCCGGCCTCCTCACCCGCAAGGACGGCAAGGTCGACCGCGTCCAAATCAGCCGTATCGTCGATCAGGTCGCCGGCCTGCATAAGCGTGGCATCCAAGTCATCCTAGTGACCTCCGGCGCCGTCGCCGCAGGCATGACCGCCATGGGCCTCGAGAAACGCCCGAAGGAGGCCCGCGAACTCCAGGCCTGCGCCACGGTCGGCCAGCCCGAGCTGATGTCAGAATACGGCAAGCACCTCCGCCGCCATAAGCTCCTCGGCGCGCAGATGCTGCTCACCTACTGGGACCTCGACAGCCGTGCCTGCACCCGCAACGCCCGCGCGACCATCGACCTCCTCCTCGCCCGCAAGCGCTTCATCCCGATCATCAACGAGAACGACGCCATCGCCGATGAAGAGATTAAAGTCGGCGACAACGACCGCCTCTCGGCCCACGTCGCCGCCCTCGTCGGTGCTGACCTGCTGATCATTCTTTCCGGTATCCCAGGCCTGATGACGAAGTCAGACGGCACCGGCGACCTCATCCCTTCCGTCCGCAAGATCGACGACTCCGTGCGTGCCCTCGCCGGCGGCGCCGGTTCCGAACGTAACGTCGGCGGCATGGTCACGAAACTACTCGCCGCCGAAATCGCGGCCGAAGGCGGCGTCGACACGATCATCGCCAGCGGCCGCCGCGAGAAGGTCCTGCTCGAACTCGCCGACGGCGAGAAGCTCGGCACGCGCTTCTCGCTGAAGAAGAAATGAGCGACCTCCTCCAGCGCGTCACGGAGATCGCCCGCACGGCCAAGAAGGCCTCGCGCGCCCTCGCCCTCGCCCCGACCGCCGTCCGCGACGCCGCCCTGCGCGCCGCCGCCCAGGCGCTCCGCGCCGACGAAGCCGCCATTCTCGAAGCCAACGTGAAGGATCTCGCCGCCGCCAAGGCCAAGGGCCTCACGGAGGCGATGACCGACCGCCTGCGCCTCGACCACGCCCGCCTCGAAGATATCGCCGTGGCCTGCGAAGCAGTCGCGAAGCTCCCCGACCCGGTCGGCGAAGTGACCGAGGATTGGACCCGTCCCAACGGCCTACGCATTATCCGTCGCCGCGTCCCGATCGGCCTCGTCGCCATCATCTTCGAATCGCGCCCCAATGTCACCGTCGACGCCGCCGCCCTCTGCCTGAAGTCCGGTAACGGTTGCGTGCTCCGCGGCGGCAGCGAAGCGATCCACACGAACATCGCGCTCTCGAAGTCCTTCGCGACGGGCCTGCGCGCCGCCGGCCTGCCCGCCGAGGCCGTGACTTTGCTTCCTTTCACGGACCGCGAAGCGGTGCCCGCCCTCGGCTCGCTCCGCGGCATCGTCGACATCATCGTCCCCCGCGGCGGCCCCGGCCTCATCGAGGCGGTGGTCAACTCCGCCAAGGTCCCCGTCATCAAGCACGACGCCGGCATCTGCCACGTCTACGTCCACGCGCAGGCCGACCTCGCGATGGCCGAGCAGATCGTGCTCAATGCGAAGTGCCAGCGCCCCAGCGCCTGCAACGCCCTCGAGACCTTGCTCGTCGACGCTTCCGTCGCCCAGAAATTCCTTCCGAAGATGGCCGCGGCGCTCGCCGCCAAGAAGACCGAGGTCCGTGGCTGCCCGCAGTCGCTCCCGCTCATGCCCGGAGCCAAGGCCGCCACGGAACAGGATTTCCGCACCGAGCACCTCGGCCTCATCCTCAACGTGAAGATCGTGGCCGGCCTCGCCGAGGCGGTCGCCCACGTCGAAGACTACGGCTCGCACCACTCCGACGCCATCATCACGGCCGACGAGTCCGCCGCCCGCGCCTTCCTCGCCCAGATCGACAGCGCCTGCGTCTATTGGAACGCCAGCACCCGGTTCACCGACGGCGGCGAGTTTGGTTTCGGGGCCGAAGTGGGTATCTCCACGGACCGTCTGCACGCCCGCGGACCCATGGGGATCCGCGAATTGACCACCTGGAAGTTCGAAATCGTCGGCCAAGGCCAGGTTCGGGGTTAATTTGGGTCGGTTTTCCGTTTGACAGACCCCCTCCCCAAAACCTTTGTTACCCTTCCTTTTGGCTACCGGGGTGGTAGCTCAGTTGGTTAGAGCGCCGCACTGTCACTGCGGAGGTCACGGGTTCGAGTCCCGCCCATCCCGCCAGCCAAAAGGGTTTACTTTCCGACCGGTCCGCCGGTCCGGAAAGGACTGCCCGGACGGCGTCGCCCGACCGTCACCTCTCCTTGGCGGGACTGTGCATCCTTTTTGCTTCCCCCTCCCTGCCGAGTGGACAGAAATCAGTCACCCATGAGCAAGAAAGTCCTGATCATCGGCGCCGGCGGCGTCGGCAACGTCGTCGCCCACAAGTGCGCCATGAATTCCGAGTCCTTCTCGGAGGTCATGCTGGCCTCCCGCAACGAGAACAAGTGCAAGGCCATCGCCGCCGACGTGAAGGCCGCCACGGGCCGCACGATCCAGACCGCCGCCGTCGACGCGGACGACGTCAAGGCCACCGTCGCCCTGATCAAGTCCTTCGGCGCCGACCTGCTGATCAACGTCGCCCTGCCCTACCAGGACCTCCACCTGATGGACGCCTGCCTCCACGCGGGCATCCACTACGTCGACACGGCCAACTACGAGCCGCCCCACCTCGCGAAGTTCGAATACTCCTGGCAGTGGGCTTACCGCGAGCGCTTCCAGAAGGCCGGCCTCACCGCCCTCCTCGGCTCGGGCTTCGACCCCGGCGTGACCAACGTCTTCTGCGCCTACGCCCAGAAGCACCTCTTCGACACGATCGAGACGATCGACATCATGGACGCCAACGCCGGCGACCACGGCTACAAGTTCGCCACGAACTTCAACCCGGAGATCAACATCCGCGAGATCACCCAGCGCGGCCGCTTCTGGGAGAAGGGCGAATGGAAAGAGACCGACCCGCTCTCCGTGAAGTGGGTGTATGACTACCCGGTCGTCGGCCCGAAGGACAGCTACCTGCTCTACCACGAGGAACTCGAGTCCCTCGCGATCAACATCAAGGGCCTGAAGCGCATCCGCTTCTTCATGACCTTCTCCGAGAACTACCTCACGCACCTGCGCGTGCTCGAGAACGTCGGCATGACCCGCATCGACCCGATCGAATTCCAGGGCCGCCAGATCGTCCCGATCCAGTTCCTCAAGGCGCTCCTGCCCGACCCCGCCTCGCTCGGCCCCCGCACCAAGGGCAAGACCTGCATCGGCTGCGAGATCACGGGCGTCAAGGACGGCAAGCCCCGCAAGGTCTTCATCTACAACGTCTGCGACCACCAGGAATGCTACGCCGAGGTGAAGTCCCAGGCGATCAGCTACACGACCGGCGTCCCGGCCGCCATCGGCGGCGCGATGCTCGCCGACGGCAAGTGGCTCAAGCCCGGCGTCTGGAACATGGAAGAGATGAACCCGGACCCTTTCATGGACGAGCTCAACAAGCGCGGCCTACCCTGGCACGTGAAGGAACTACCGGTCGCCTGAACGACCGAACACGAAGCCCGCTGCGAAGCGGGCTTTTCGTTTGCACCGTCCCCCGACGCTCTCAATTTCAACGCCGTGTCCGACGCCCTCACCGAAGCTTTCCGGAAGGTCGACCTGAGTCAGGTCCCGAGCCCTTGCCACATCCTCCACCGCGGCCTGCTGGAGCAGAACCTCCGCATCCTGCGGTCCGTCATGGACCGCTCGGGCGCCAAGGTCCTCCTCGCGCTCAAGGGCTTCGCCCAGTTCAGCGAAGCGAAGACGATCTCGAAGTATCTCGCGGGTACGACCGCCAGCGGCATCAACGAGGCGCTCCTCGGCCGCGAAGAGTTCGGCGGCGAAGTCCACGCCTACTCGCCGGCCTTCAAGGACGAAGAGTTCGCCCACCTGCTGCGCGTCGCCGACCATATCTCCTTCAACTCGCCCGCGCAGTGGAAGCGCCACAAGGCCGCGGCCCTCGCGGCCGGACGCAAACTGTCCTTCGGCCTCCGCGTCAACCCGGAGCACGCCGAGGTGGACGTCGAACTCTACAACCCCTGCGCCTCCGGCTCCCGCCTCGGCACGCTCCGCTCCGAGATCAAGTCGGCCGCCGACCTCGACGGACTCGAGGGGCTCCACTTCCACACGATGTGCCAGCAGGGCTCCGACGTCCTCGAACGCACGGTCGCGGCCTTCGAGGCGAAGTTCGGCGAGTTCATCCCGCAGCTGAAGTGGGTCAACTTCGGCGGGGGTCACCACATCACCCGCGAGGGCTATGATCTCGACCGCCTCGTCCGCATCATCACGGGCTTCCGCCAGCGCTGGGGCCAGCACATCCAAGTCTACCTCGAGCCCGGCGAGGCCATCGGCATCGGCACCGGGGTCCTGGTGGGAACGGTCCTCGACCTCGTCCATAACGGCGTCGATATCGCCATCATCGACATCTCAGCGACCAATCACATGCCGGACACCTTGGAGATGCCTTACCGGGCTGACATCATGGACGCCGACCTGCCGGGCAAGCTCCCGCACACCTACCGCCTCGGCAGCGTGACCTGCCTCGCCGGCGACGTCATCGGCGACTACTCCTTCGCCGCGCCGCTCCAGATCGGCCAGCGCCTGGTGTTCATGGACATGTCGCACTACACCTTCGTGAAGAATACCACTTTCAACGGGGTGCCGCTGCCGGCGATCGCCAGCTACGACCCCGCCCTTGGACAGGTCCAGGTGGTCCGTCGCTTCGGCTACGCCGACTACAAGAACCGCCTGTCCTGAGCGGGGCTAGTTCTTGACCCCCGGGACGAGGCGGGCAAGATGGCCGTCAACCGACACCATGAAGACTCGCGAAATCATCATCCTCCTGCTGGCCGCTGCCTTCGGCGCCATCGCCATCGTCACCTGGAACGGCGAAGAAGAGGCCAAGTCCCTGACCGCCAAGGCGGTCGCCGAACTGACCCAGACCAAGGCCGACGCCGCCAAGGCCGCTGCCGCCCATAAGGCCGCCCAGGACAAGGCCGCCGCCGACCTCGCCAAGGCCAAGGCTGACGCCGACGCCGCCAGCAAGCAGGCTGAGGCCGCCCTCGCCAAGGCGAAGGATGATGCCGTCAAGGCCACCGCCGAGCTGAAGGCCGACCTGATCAAGGCCAAGGACGCCGCCGCCAAGGCCGCCGTGAAGGCCACCGAGCTCGAAAAGGCCAAAGCCGTCGCCGACGCCCGCGTCAACGAACTCAACGCCGAGCTCGCCAATCTCCGCAACGGCTCCGAGCTCAAGGAGGCCATCGCCCAGCGCAAGAAGGCCGAAGCCGACCTCGAAGCCGCCTCCGCCGCCCTGCGCGAAGCCAACGCCAAGCTCGCCGCCGCTCTCGCCCGCATCGCCGAGCTGGAAGAAGAGAATCGTCGCCTGCGCGAACAGCCCCGCGGCACGCCGAACACCTCCCCGAACTACCGCGTGCTCTGAGCACCGGTTAAGTCGTCCGATCAGCCCGACCGCCCGGTCGGGCTTTTTCGTGCCCGGGCGAAGACGTCACGTAGTTTGGCGAGCAACGCCGACCGTGCCTTCGGCTTCAGCTCATGCTCCCAGAGCCGTAGGACCTTCCACCCGGCACGCCCCAGGCGCCGCGTATCGCGACGGTCCCGGGCCTGGTTGCGTCGGAACTTCGCCCGCCAGAAGGCCGCGTTGCCCCGCGGACGCGTCCCGTGCTGAGGACAGCCGTGCCAGAAGCAGCCGTCGACGAACACCACCAGCCGGCGAGCCGCGAAGACGAAGTCCGGTCGCACCCGGAAACGCGTGCCGGCGGCGACGCGGCCGCCGACCTTCCCTTGTCGGCGCCAGCCCGACCACCCTTCAGCCCGGAAGACCTTGGCCAAGGCCTGCTCGGTCGTGAGGTTGCCGCGCCCGCGGACCTTGGCCATGAGGGCGCTGCGCTCGGCGCGGGTGTAGACGTCCGCCATGTCTTATCATGGATACGAAACAGCCCGGACCGCAAGGTCCGGGCTGGTCGGCGTACCCGCCAACGGAAGAGGGCCGGCTGCCCAGCCGGCCCTCGAAGCATATCCCGACCTCTTGATCGGCTTAGTAGTTGAACTGGAGCTGGATGGCCAGACGGCGGGCGTCCTTGATGATGGCGGTACCGGCGGCGTTGGTGCGCTCACCCGTGAGCGAGTACATCATCGAGAGCTCAACCTCGGGGCGCCACTGCCACTCGAAACCGATGTCCAGGTCGTTGACGACCATCTTGTGGGCGTTGGTGCCGAACTTGCGGGCGCCGTCATAGTAGTTCCAGCGCACGAAGGGAATGAGCTCGGAGGATTCGCCATACTGGTAGCGGTAGCTGGTCTGGATGTAGCCGCCCTCGAGACTACATTCGTCGATGAACGTGCGGGCGTCGTTCAGCTGAGGACCCTCACCGGTGGTCCATTCGGCTTCGATACCCCAAGGCTGCGGGAACATGATGAAGTGAGCGGAGGCGCGGCGATCCTTGAAGCCGTCGGTTCTCTGGCGCTCAGTGGTTGCTGCAGGGGTACCGACTCCGGTGATCGCGGTCGGGGTGACCATGAAGCGACCGGCGTAACCACCGAGGCCGGCTTCATACATCTGGCCGCTGGCGGCGACCCACGGGTAGGTGAAGCGGATCAGCGAGTGGACTTCGCCGTTATTATCAGCCTTGTTCAGGCCGGTGCCACCGAAGAAACCAGCGGCGAAAACAGCGTAGTCACCCGAGCCCTTGAAGCCCTCGGCGTTGTGCTTCTTGAAGAGGGCACGGCTGGCCTTGTCGGCGTACATGTAGTAGACGCCCTGGTCGCGTTCGCCTTCGACCGCGGAGTTGAGGGCTTCCGGACGCTCGATGGCGAGTCGGTTCTGAGAAGACTGGAGGTTCACCCAGCCGTAGGGCACCTTGGAGACGCCGACGCGGATACGATGCTCCCTGGCTTCATCGAGGGCGATATCAGCGTAGATATCGCGGGTCTGCATGCCGAGGTTGCGGGAGGGGCCGGTGTCGACGCTGGCCGCCAAGTCAAACTGGGTGTAGAGGGAGACACGACCGATATCACCGGTGATCTTGAAGCGGGCTCGACGAATGACGATCGACTGGGCGTTATCGACGGAGCGGTCGGCCGGGAGACCACCGATGAGCTTAGCGGCGTCGTTCATCTGCTCGGTCTGGCGGACCTGAGTGTAACCGTCGATCTTCAGCGTCTCATACCAAGTGGCCTTCTTGGGGCCTTCGGCGAGCTTGGAGATCGCGGCCTGCTCGAGAGCTTGGGCGCGCTCTTCAGCGGTGATGAGCCCCTTCTTGACCAAGAGGTCAAGGGCGGGGTTCCGCTCGGCGGCGGAGGCGGTGAGTGCGCAACCGAGGGAGGCGGCGGCAACGAGGAACTGCTTGATGCGGTGGTTCATGAGGAGATGTGAATGCGACGGCATCCTCTCATGCTATTGTTACGGTTTCGTGGCTAACGGGGCAAGACCCCGCAACACCCCTATGGACGACTTAGCCTAGGAAAGGGGCCAATCCCGCGAAAACATCAGCAAAAGCAGGCTTCCAACCCAACTCGTCCCGAATTCGGCCCGTCGCCACGATCCGGCTCGGCTGCGTCCGACCCCCTTTCGCCACGCGGGGACCCGCCGGCGCCGTCGGATCGAACACCGGAGCAGACTGACCGAGGCGTTCCGCGATCCAGCAGGCCAGCGTTTCCTTCGTCACGGGATGGCCGTCACCGACATTGTAGACACGCGCTCCGTTCGGACCGGCGAGAATCGCGGCGAGCACCGACGACGCGGCGTCATCGCGATGCAGGTAATTGATGAAATGGTCGACGCGTCCGCCGATGACGTTGTCGCCGCGGCGCAACTGATCGACGAGGTGATGGCGACCCGGCCCATAGAGTCCGCCGAAGCGCAGCACGCGCGCCCGGGCGAAACCGGCCGAGAGCACGGCACCTTCTCCGCCTAGGATGGCATCAGCGGTCGGCGCGCCGCCGACGACACTCTCTTCATCGACGATACGCCCGTCGTCCTGACGATACACTCCGGTGGAACTGGTGAAGACGAAAGCCTGCGCGCCGACGACGCGGGCCCAGGAGAGCGCCCGCCGCACGCCGACGTCATAGGCCAGCGCATAGGCCTCCGGTCCGCCGCCGCCGGTGCTCGCGGCATAGACGACCGCGTCGAACTGCTTCGGGAGCAGCGCCCAGTCGCCGGAATACAGATCGAAGGCCTCCGCCGCGATCCCTTCGGCACGCAGCTTGTCGCGCGAGGCTTCGGAGCGGACGACGCCGAGGACTTCGTGGCCGGCGGCCTTCGCCTGCCGGGCGAATTCGGCGCCGACATATCCGCATCCGAGGACGGCGATCTTCATGGGCGGGTTTCCTTAGGAAGATACGAAGCGACCCATTCCGCAGGAGTGGAGCCGGCGTGCGCCGAAAGCAGGCCGAGCAGCTCGGCGGAATCCGCGGAGGCCTGCGCCCGTGGCTCAGTCCCCTCCACGCAGACGCGCAGACGGGCGGCCAATGCGCCGGGCTCACAGGCCCCTTGCAGGTATTCGGGCCAAGCCTGACGCTTGAGCAGGATGTTCGCGATGCCGAGATGGTCGACCCGGCCCGCGATGAGGTAACGGCCCATGATCCACGTGAGCGGATTGGCGCGATAGACGACCGCGCCAGGGATGCCGGCGAGGGCGACGGTCAGCGACATGGTGCCCGAGCTGACCAGCGCGGCGCAACCGGCCGCCGGCCCCTCGGAGACCGGACGCAGATCGATGCCCTTGGCCTGCTCGCCGTATTCCGCGAGGAGGCGATAAAGCTCCGCATGGACCTCGCCGCCGGTGTGCAGGACGAGCGCCCGGCGCTTAGGGTGGCTCTGGCGGAAAAGCGCGAAGGCCTCGACCAAGGCCGGGAAGATCTTACGCACGGGCTTGGGCCGGCTGCCCGGCAGCAGCAGCACGGGGCCATCCGGATCGTGGCGTAGGCCAGGGATGTGCTCCTTCTCCGCGAACGGATGGCCGACGAAGCGCGCGTCCAACTTAGTGTCGGCGTAGCAAGCGGGCTCGAACGGGAAGATCGTGCCGACGGAATCCAAGTCACGCGCCATGGTGAACCGACGCTTGGGCTTCCACGCCCAGAGCTGCGGGCTGACGTATTGGATGACGGCGGTCTCACCGAAACCAGACCGGGAAAGGCCCGCCTTACGCAGCTCGTTCGCAAGCCGGAGATTGAGACCGGGGTAATCGACGAGCACCACGACCTTGGGCGTCCATTGCAAAGTCCAGCCCACCATCCGCGCGAAGAGCTTACGGTAGAACGGATAGGCGGACAGGATCTCCACGATGCCCACCGCGGAGAAGGTGGTCATATCGAAGAGCACCTGGGCGCCGGCGGCACGGAGCCTCGGGCCACCGAAAGCGGCGATCCGTAGGCCGGGGCGGGCCGCGAGGAGGTCCGCGACGACCTTGGCAGCATGCTGGTCGCCCGAATGCTCACCGGCCACGACGAGGACGTCGACCTCGCCCCCGCGGGGTCGGTCGAAGCTCGCCGGGATGGCCGGGAACGCGCTCATTTGCGCGCCATGCCGGCGCGGATCTGTTCGGTGATCTGGATGGCGACGGCGAGAGCGGTACGACCGAGTTCGCCGCTGACCTTGGGGCTCTTGCGATCGCGGACGCAAGCGGTGAACGAAGCCAGCTCGATGGCGAGGGGCTCGCCCTTCTCGATCGGGATCTCTTCCTTGGCGAAGCCGCCTTCGGCGGTCGGGTCGACGCGCACGGTATGGCCCTTCTGGCCCATGAAGTCGATGGAGAGGTAGCCGCCGGTCTGGAAGACGCGGATCTCGCGGTTCTTCTTCATGGAGACGCGGCTGGCGCTGAGGTTGGCCACGCAGCCGTTCTTGAAGGCGATACGGGCGTTGGCGATGTCCTCGGTCTTGGTGACGACCGAGACGCCGACGGCGTCGATGCGCTCGACCGGGGAGTTGGCCAGCTGCAGGACGATGCCGATGTCATGGATCATCAGGTCCAGCACGACGCCGACTTCGGTGCCGCGCGGGGTGAACGGCGCGAGGCGCTCGGCGGTGATGTAACGGGCGTCGGTGACGGCCTTCTCGAGGTAAGACATCACGGGGTTGTAATGTTCGATATGTCCGACCTGGACGATGCGGTCGGCCTTGGCGGCGGCGTCCAGGATCTGGGAGGCCTCCTCGAGGGTCACGCAGATGGGCTTCTCGATGAGGAGGTGCACGCCCTTGGCGAGGAGCGGAAGGGCCACGGCGGCATGGTGGTTCGTCGGGACGACCACGCTGACGGCGTCGCAACCGGCGGCCATCTCGTCGAGCGTGGCGAACCGATGGCAGTTATGCTTGGCGCAGATCTCCGCCGCGCGGGCATCGTCGGGCTCGAAGATGCCGGCGAGTTCGGCGCCGGGCAGGGTCGAGTAGATACGGGCGTGGTGCTGGCCGAGCGAACCCGTGCCGGCCACCCCGCAGCGGATGCGCGTAGCGGTCATGGCCGCCAGACTCCCTCGGCGGGCGGTTTCCTTCAATCCGAAAACCCGCCGGGCTTGACGTCGAAACCAAGGGTGTCCTTGGCCCGCTTGACGCGGACCAGGCTGCCTTCGGGGATTTCGCCGGCGAGCATGGCCTTGGCCAGCGAGGTCTCGACCTCGCGCTGGAGATAGCGACGGAGGGGGCGCGCCCCATACACGGGGTCGAAGCCCTTCTCGGCGATCAGGGCCAGGGCGGCCGGGTCGAAGTCGAGACGGATGCGTTTGGCGGCGAGGCGGTCGTTGAGGCCGAGGAGCATGATGGCGGCGATGGCGGCGACCTGCTCGGGTCCGAGCGGGTTGAAGAGCGCGATGTCGTCGATGCGGTTCAGGAACTCCGGACGGAAGTGGGCGCGCAAATCCGCCATGACGGATTCGCGGACGCTGTCGGTGAGGCCGAAGCCGGCGTGCTCGGCGATGTGCCGGCTGCCGATGTTCGACGTCATGATGAAGATCGCCTGGCGACAATCGACAGTGCGCCCCTGCGAATCAGTCAGGCGCCCGTCGTCCAGGACTTGGAGTAGGATATTGAAGACCTCGGGGTGCGCCTTCTCGACCTCGTCCAGCAGCACGACGGCGTAAGGATGGCGACGGAGTGCCTCGGTGAGCTGACCGCCTTCTTCGTGGCCGACGTAACCGGGAGGCGCGCCGACGAGGCGGGACACGGCGTGCTTCTCCATGTATTCCGACATATCGATGCGGATCATCGACTTCTCGCTGTCAAAGAGTTCGGTCGCGAGCGCCTTAGCCAGCTCGGTCTTGCCGACGCCGGTGGGGCCGAGGAAGAGGAAGGAGCCGACGGGACGACGCGGATCCTGCACGCCCGCGCGCGAACGCTGGACGGCTTCGGCGACGACGCGCACGGCCTCGTCCTGGCCGATGACGCGGGCCTTGAGATTATCGGGCAGGCGGAGGATCTTCTCGCGCTCGCCGGCGAGCAGCTTGCTCACGGGCACGCCGGTCCAGCGGGCGACGACTTCGGCGACCTCTTCAGGAGTGACGGTCTCACGGAAGAGTCCGGTGGCCGACTTCGCCGTGCCCTCGAGCTTGGCGACCTCCTTCTCGAGCTCGGGGATGGTGCCGTAGCGGAGCTTGGCGACTTCCTCCAGCTTGCCGGCGCGCTCCGCCTTGGCCATCGCGGCCTTGGCGTCCTCGAGCTGCGCGCGGGAAGACCGGACCTTGGTCACGGCTTCCTTGTCCGCGACCCAGCGGGCGCGGAAAGCGGTCTGCTCCTCGCGGGCGGCGCCGAGTTCCTTGCGGAGCACGGCTAGCCGCGCCTTGGAGGCTTCGTCCTTCTCGTTCTTGAGTGCCGATTCTTCGACCTCGAGCTGGAGCACGCGCCGGTTGAGGGCGTCGAGTTCCTGCGGCACGCTGTCGATCTCGGTACGGATCTGCGCGCAGGCTTCGTCGATGAGGTCGATGGCCTTGTCGGGCAGGAAACGGGCGGTGATGTAGCGGTCGGACAGCGTGGCCGCCTCGACGAGCGCGGCATCCTCGATGCGCACGCCGTGGTGGACCTCGAAGCGTTCCTTGAGGCCGCGGAGGATCGAGACCGTGTCGGTCACGCTGGGCGGATCGACCAGGACCTGCTGGAAGCGGCGTTCGAGCGCGGGATCCTTCTCCACGTGTTCGCGGAATTCCTTGAGCGTCGTGGCGCCGATGCAGTGCAGCTCGCCGCGCGCCAGCATGGGCTTGAGGAGATTGGCGGCGTCCATCGCGCCGTCGGCCTTGCCGGCCCCGACCAGGGTATGCATCTCGTCGATGAAGAGCAGGATGCCGCCTTCGGCGGACTTCACCTCATTGAGGACGGCCTTGAGGCGCTCCTCGAACTCGCCGCGATACTTCGCGCCGGCGATGAGCGAACCCATGTCGAGGGAGAAAAGGGTCTTGTCGCGGAGGCTTTCCGGGACGTCGCCGTTGACGATGCGCTGGGCGAGACCCTCGACGACGGCGGTCTTGCCGACGCCGGGTTCGCCGATGAGCACGGGGTTGTTCTTGGTGCGGCGGGAAAGGATGCGGATGACGCGGCGGATCTCCTCGTCGCGGCCGATGACGGGATCCATCTTGCCCGTGCGGGCGCGCGCCGTGAGATCCTGGCCATACTTAGCGAGGGCTTCATAGGTGGCCTCGGGGTTGGCCGAGGTCACGCGCTGGGAACCGCGCACGGCCTGCAGCGCGGCGAGGATCGCCTTACGATCGAAGCCGACGGCGGCGAACGCCGGACGGAGCGAAGGCGTCTCGGCGAGGGCGAGCAGGACGTGCTCGGCCGACACGAAATCGTCCTTCATCGTCTCGGCCTCGTCCTTGGCCTTGAGCAGGAGCGCATGGGTCTCGGAGGAAAGCCCGGGCTGACCCGCGGCCTGCGCGAGCTTGGGCAGGCGGGCGAGCTGGCCGGCGACGGCGGAGGCGAGGGCGGCGTCGTCCTTGCCGGCACGACGGAACAACGAAGAGGTCACGCCGCCTTCCTGCGTGAGCAGGCCGTGCAGGAGGTGCGCAGGTTCGAGCGCCGGGTTGCGACGCTGCATCGCCTCGCTCAGCGCCTGCTGGAGGGCTTCGGAGGTCTTCTCGGTCAGGTTGCCGTAGGGTGTGGACATGCCACCCTTCATGCACCGACCGTTCCAAGCCCGCAGGGCGGTTAGAGGGCCGAAAACCGCCCGCGGCAAGGAGCCGGCGAGACAGCCGAGCGACAATGCGTCCCCTGGGGCGACGAGTTGTCGCTGACTTGGCCGCCGCGCCGTCAACCTCTAAAAGACCTTGGCTGACGGACTCCCTTGTTGCCGAACCCGCGGACCTGAAGGTAGAAAACCGTCATGACGCACGACGCGAAGCTGGCGACCTTGGAGCGCCTCCTCGACGACCCTTCGCCGGTCGTCCGACACGCCGTGCTCGCCAAGCTGAAAGCCGCCGGCCTGCCGGGCGTGCTCTGGCTTGAAGCCCTGACCAAGGACGAAGCCCTCGCCGCGCACGCTCGGCTGCTGCTCACCGATCTCCGCACCCCTGAAGCCGCCGCCCACGCTTTCCTCACTCACATCCGCGACCCGCATTGCGACCTTGAAGAAGCCTGCCTCCGGCTCGAACGCGCGACCGAGCCTTCGCTGGCCGACGACGCTTACTCCGCCGAACTCGATCGTCTGGCCGAGCGCACGCGCGAGCTGATCGCCGAGCCCCTCGACGTCCGCGGGAAGTGTCGCCTGCTCTGCCGGGTGATCTTCGGTGAAGAAGGCTACCGCGGCGCGCAGGAAAGCTTCGCCATCCCGGCCTCTTCCCTGCTCTCCCAGGTGATCCGCAGCCGTCGCGGCATCCCGATCTCCCTCTGCCTGATCTTCCTGCTCGTCGCGCGCCGCCTCGGCCTGCCCGTCGAGCCGGTCGGCCTGCCCGGCCGCTTCATGGTCGGGATCTTCCGCGGCCGTGAGCCGCTCTACCTCGACTGCTACGAAGGCGGCGCTTTCCGGACGCGCGCGGAAGTCCAGCTCCTGCTGCTCGACAACCAGCTGCCGGCGGACGAGGCGTTCCTCCGCCCCGTGACCACGCACCAGACGCTCGCCCGCTGCTGTCGTAACCTTGTCTCGCAGTTCGAAGCCCAGGGCGACGACCGCAGCAGCCGCCTCTTCCTCAGCTTCGTCCACGCCCTGGAACAGACCGATGAGCGCGCCTGACACCCTCACCTTGGCTTCGTTGCGGACGGCCGCCTTCGCGCCCGGCCAGCTCGGCGTGCTCGGCGACCCGATCGCGCACTCGCTCAGCCCCGCGATGCACAACGCCGCGCTCGCGACCTTGCTGCCCACGCACCCACGGCTCACTGGCGTGCGCTACCATCGCCTGCACATCACCGCCGAAGAACTGCCGGAAGCGCTCACGCTCCTGCACGCCCTGGGCTTCGCCGGCGTGAACCTCACGGTACCGCATAAGATCCAGGCGCTGACGCTCGTCGAGACGCTCTCCCCCGAGGCCAAGCGCGCCGCGTCGGTCAATACGCTGGTGCGCATGTCGACCGGCTGGGCCGGCCACACCACCGACGGACAAGGTTTCCTCGAAGCCCTGCGCGAACGTTCCGGTCGCACGACGCCCGGCCGGCCGGTGATCCTGCTCGGTTCCGGCGGTGCCGCCCGCGCCGTCGCCGCCGCGTGCCTCGCCGACGGCTGCGCCGAACTCAGCCTGCATAATCGCGACGTCGCCAAAGCTGCCGATCTCGCGACCGCGCTCGCCGATCCGCGCGTCCGGGCCGCCGGCCTGACGGAGATCAAGGCCTCGTCCGACGCGGTGATCATCAACTGCACGACGCTCGGCCTCAAGCCGACCGACGCCTCGCCCTTCCCCGCCGAACTCCTCGCCATAGGACAGTTCGTGTTCGATACGACCTACGGCGCCGAGCCCTCCCGCTTGCTCAAGGACGCCACCGATAGGGGCATCGCGTCCTGCGATGGCCGATCCATGCTCCGCTGGCAGGGAGCGCTCGCCTTCCGTCTCTGGAACGGCATGCTCCCGCCTGAAGCTCCGATGCGCGCTGCGCTCGGCGAATCCGCCCTCTGACCATGACGCTCGCCGACCTCCGGAACTTCGCCCAACTGCATCCCGGGTTCGCCGCGCTGACCGCTGGAGCCTTCGGCGCGTGCGTCGGCAGTTTCCTCAACGTCTGCATCCACCGCCTGCCCAAGGGCGTGTCGATCGTCACCCCGGGCTCGCATTGCGCCTGCGGTCAACCGATCCCTTTCTGGTATAACATCCCGCTCTTCGGCTGGCTCACCCTCCGCGGCCGCGCGAAGTGCTGCGGCGCAAGCATCTCCGTCCGCTACCCGCTCGTCGAGCTGACCACCGCCCTGCTCTTCGTCGCCGCCTGGTCCTTCCTGCCGCCGGCCAAAGCGGCCGTCGCCT
>JBIKIO010000062.1:0-7590 GCA_044361555.1 Opitutales bacterium | reverse complement strand
CTTGGTCGAGAACCCTTCGGTGAACCTGAAGCTGACCCGCCCCGCGGACTTCGTCCTAGCGGAGGCGATCCTGAAGACGCGCTGAGCGCTCAGTAGCCGGCCTGTCGGAGCGCGGCGTCCAGCTTGGCCTGGAAGTCGGTGATGTCCTGCGGCGTGGGGCGATAACCCGGCGTACGCGCGGCCATGCCCGGACGGCCCTGATGGTCGATATACCAATCGGCCTTCTCGCCGTCGGAGAAAGTGACGTGTCCGCTGACCATCGCGTGCGGCTGGGCGATCGTGTCGACCTCGACCGTGACGACGCCAGCGCCTTGGGCGGTCGGAGCGTCCGGGGCAGCGGCCTCAGCCGGCGCTTCTTCGACGACGGGCTCTTCCAATATCTTCGGCTCTTCCTTCTCCACAAGGGCGAGGTTCAGGTCGTCGACCAGGAAACGGACGTCCATATAGGTCATGGAAACCTCCAGCTGGGAGGAAAGGCGCTCTTGGATCTGCGAAAGCGTCGCGCCTTCGGCCACCCAGGCGGAGACCGTGGTGATCTGTTCGGGAGTCAGTTTGGCCATAGGAGGCCAAACTGCGGGAACCGCCGGCGATTTTCAAGCGTCCCGTCGCTTAATCGTTTGAAAACGTCACCCCTCCCTCCACCTTAAGCCCCATGCAGCCCGACCTCCGTTGGCAGAAGTGCGGCGAGTTCGCCGATATCGTCTATGAGAAGGCCGATGGCGTCGCCCGCGTGACCATCAATCGTCCGCACCGTCGCAACGCCTTCACGCCGGATACGGTCGCCGAACTGCTCAAGGCCTTCGGTGACGCCCGGGACGACGCCACGATCGGCGTGGTGCTCCTGCGCGGCGCCAATCCGCAGCATGACGGAAAATTCGCCTTCTGCGCCGGCGGTGACCAGAAGATCCGCGGCGACAAAAAAGGCGGCTACATGGGCAAGGACGGCGTCCCCCGCCTCAACGTCCTCGATCTCCAGCGCCTCATCCGCTCGATGCCCAAGGTCGTCATCGCCCTCGTGGCCGGCTTCGCCATCGGCGGCGGCCACGTACTCCACGTGATCTGTGACCTGACCATCGCCGCCGATAACGCGGTCTTCGGCCAGACCGGCCCGCAGGTCGGCAGCTTCGACGGCGGCTTCGGTGCTTCCTACCTCGCCCGCATCGTGGGCCAGAAGAAGGCCCGCGAGATCTGGTATCTCTGCCGCCAATACGATGCGAAGCAGGCGCTCGAGATGGGACTGGTCAACACGGTCGTGCCTTACGAGCAGCTCGATGCCGAAGGCGTGAAGTGGGCGCAGGAGATCCTCACGAAGAGCCCGCTGGCGATCCGCTGCCTGAAGTCGGCCTTCAACGCCGAACTCGACGGTCAGGCCGGCATCCAGGAACTCTCCGGCAACGCCACCCTGCTCTATTATCTTTCGGAAGAGGGCGACGAAGGTCGCGCCGCTTGGAACGAGAAGCGCGCTCCTAACTTCCGGAAATTCCCGTGGCTCCCGTAAACCCGGTCCGCGTCACCGAACGCGCCCAGAAACTCGCGACGGAGATCCTGCGTCCGGGCGACATCGCCGTCGACGGCACCGCCGGCAAAGGACGCGATACCGCCTGTCTCGCCCAAGCCGTGGGACCAGCCGGCCACGTGCACGCCTTCGACATCCAGCCGGAAGCCGTCGCCTCGACCCGCAACTTGCTCGAAGTCGCCGGCCTGATGGACCGCGTCTCGCTCCACCTGCGCAGCCACGCCGAACTCGCCGCGGTGCTCACGCCCGCGCAAGTCGGCAAGGTCGGCGTCGCGATCTTCAACCTCGGCTACCTGCCCGGAGGCAATCCCGACATCATCACCCGCCCCGACTCCACGCAAGTGGCGCTCGACGCCGCCTTCGCCGCGCTGCGCCCCGGAGGCCGTCTGATCTGCGTGGCCTACACGGGACACCCCGGTGGCCCCGAGGAATCGGACATTGTGCTGAAGTTCGCCGAAGCCCATGCCGCCGCCGGCCTGCACGTCGAGAAGATCGGCTATTACCCGACCCCAGGTAAGCCCTGGATTCTGGTGGTGAATAAGCCCGCGGCTTGAATCCTCTCGTGCTCGGCTGAGGCGTTGATCTCAGGTGATCGCTTCTAGACCGGCAGACTTGTCGAGTAGGTTCGTCATGCTTGGCTGAAGGCATGAAACCGACATTTGACCTGTGGTCACAAAAGGACTACATTGAACGCATGAACAAGTCAGCCCTCGTCCGTGCCCGCATCGAACCTGCGCTCAAGCGTAAGGCTGAGAAGGTCCTCGCCGAGCTCGGCTTGAACGCCTCGGACGCGATCCATCTGCTCTATCGCCAAGTCGCCCTGCACCAAGCCCTGCCCTTCCCGCTGCACACGCCGAACGCCGCCACCGCCCAGGCCCTCCAAGCCGCCCAGAAGAGCCAGGGCACGCGTCGTTATCGCAATAAGGAAGAACTGTTCAAAGACCTCGGTCTGTGATCAGGATCTCCAGAAGCTTCGTCGTTGGCTGGAATTACTGATCCATGGCGAACCCTTGCCCGCGTCCTACCGTGACCACCCCCTGAGAGGAACGTTTCAGGATGCCCGGGACTCCCATCTCGAGCCCGGCTGGTTGGTGATCTACGAACGCGACCCCAAGAGCGGCGAAATCCGCCTGATCCGGACCGGCACCCATCAGGACTTGTTCGAATAGTCCCCCTTTCGGCTCCCTTACTTGCCTTCCCGTGAGTTAGGAATACCCAAGTGACATGAGCGCCCCGCGAAAAGTCATCCTGACCGGCGCCACAGGCCTGGTCGGAAAAGCCGTGGCCCGGCAGCTCGCCTCGGTCGGTTACGCGGTCGTCCCTTTCCGTTCTCGTCACGATGGACCCGGCGGCATGAACCATCTGAACAGTCATATCGACCGCGACGCGCTCGAAGGCGCCTTCGCCGTTATTCATCTCGCCGGCGAACCCATTGCGCAACGCTGGACCGCCGCCGCCAAGGAGCGCATCCTGACCAGCCGCCGCGACGGCACCCGCCTCCTCGCCGAAACCTTGGCCGGACTAAAAACCAAGCCCGAGCTCTTCCTCTCGATGTCCGGCGTCGGACGCTACGGCATCCGCCGCTCCGAGACGCTCACGGAATCCTCCGCGGTCTCTTCGGAAGGCTTCCTCGGCGAAGTCTCCGCGGCCTGGGAACAGGCGGTCGAACCCGCCCGCTCGGCCGGCATCCGCACCACCTGCCTCCGGACCGGGGTCGTCCTCGCTGCTTCGAGCGGTGCCCTCAAGGTGATGCTCCCCGCCTTCCGCTTCGGCCTAGGCGGACCCATCGGCAGCGGACGTCAGCAGATGAGCTGGATCCGGCTCGGCGACCTGGTTCGCCTGATCGCTTGGTGCCTCGATCAACCGACCCTCCCGCCGGCCCTTAACGCCGTCGCCCCCGAACCCTGCCCGCAGGCCGATTTCGCCCGCGCCCTCGGCAAGGTGCTCCGTCGCCCAGCCTTCCTGCCCGCCCCCGCCTGGGCCGTCCGTCTGCTCTTCGGACAGATGGGCGACGAGACCGTCCTCGGCGACCTGCGCGTGACGCCGGTTGCCGCGCTGGCCGCGGGCTTCCGGTTCGAGACGCCCGACCTGCCCTCGGCCCTCGCGCGAGCGCTCGGTGAATGATTTGGGATTGAAGGAAACGGTGTCGACGAAGATTGTGCCAGCCATGGTCCGCGCTGCTTTCGTCCTCACTTTCCTCTTGCTCGTCGGCTGCGAAGACGGCTCACATGCCGACTCCCGCACCCTCGACATCGACGACCCGGAATTCCGCCAGGGCCAGACGTTCCACAAGCAAGGCGAGAACCGCAAGGCCCTCGAGTGCTTCCTCAAGGTCATCGACAACCGCAAGGGCGCCGCGGAATCGCACCTCGAGGCCGGGCGCATGTATCTCGAACTGCAGGATCCGCTGCCGGCGATCTACCACTTCAACCAGTATATCCGGATGAAGCCGACTTCCGAACAGTCCAACATCGTCCGCCAGATGGTGAAGACGGCCGAGAAGCAGTTCATGCAGCAGCTGCCCGGACGGCCGATGGATCTCGACGCCCTCGGCGGCGCCGACCTCAACGCCCGCCTGCGTTCGCTGCAGCTCGAGAACGAGAAGCTGAAGCGCGAGCTCGCCGATTATAACCGCACGCAGAAAGGCCTCGTGCTCCCGGCCAAGACCACGGGTGAGAAGCCGGCCGACAAATCCGCCCCCAACGCTGACGGGACGCCGGGGCGTTTCCGCCAGTATACGATCGCGAAAGGCGATAGTCTCTCGAGCATCGCGCGCAAGATCTACGGCGACGCCGGTCCGGCGCGCATCTCGGCCATCTTCAACGCCAACCGCGACAAGATGACCTCGGTGAACAACCTGCCGAAGATCGGGACGGCCATCCTCCTGCCGGAATAAACCATGCGCCTGACCCGCATCCGGGCGGCCGACTTCCGTAACCTCACCTTCGCCGACGTCGTCACCGACGCCCCGCGCGTCTTCCTCCTCGGTGACAACGGTCAGGGCAAGACCAACCTCCTCGAGGCCGCCGCGTTGGTATCCTCGTTCCGCTCCTTCCGCACGACGGACATCTCCCCGCTCGTCCGCTCAGGGTGCGCCGAAGCGAGATTGCGGCTCGATGTCCGCCTTTCCCCGACCGAGCACGCGGAGATCGAACTCCGCCTGGCCAAGGGTTCGCGCAAGGCCCTGCTCAACGGCACGCCCATCGCCTCGGTCGCCCAGCACCTCGGCCAGTTCCCGACCATCGTCTTCTGCTCGGATGATCTCCGGCTGGTCCGCGGTTCGCCCTCCAATCGCCGCCGCTGGCTCGACGCCGCGATCGGCGGCACCGACGCCGCCTACCTGACCGCCGTGCGCGACTACGGCCGCGCGCTCGAAGGTCGCAACGTGCTGCTGAAGGCCGACGTCCGTTCCGATGAAGAGCTACGTGCGTTCGAGAAGGCGATGCTCGCGCCCGCCCAATTGCTCGCCGCCACCCGTGCGCGCGTACTCCCGGAACTAGCCGAGACCTTACGCGAGACCTGCGCCCGCGCCGGCTTCCCCGATAAAGGCGCCGACCTCCGTTACACGCCTGACGTTCCGGCCGACCAGCTCGCCGAAGTCTGGGCGAAGACCCGCGGCGCCGATCTCGCGACCGGCACGACCCTGCGTGGTCCGCAGCGAGATGACTTCTCAATGATCTTCGGCGGTCAGGACGCCGCCGACTACGCCTCCGAAGGCCAGCAGCGGCTGCTCGTCCTGGCTCTCTGCCTCGCCCGCCTGCAACGCGACACCGCCCGGGCCCCGACCCCACCGGTCATCCTAGCGGACGATGTCCTCGGAGAACTCGACGACACCCGTCGGCGGGCCTTCTGGGAGGAAGTCGGCGAAAAGCATCAGGTTATCGCCACAGGCACCGTTCCGCCGCCCTCCGGCGAATGGCTGACCTACCGGGTCGCCGGGGGCAGCTACCTGCAGTCCTGATTTTGGCGTTGTTTTATGGGAAAACGACCCCTTGGATAGGGCCATGTCGGACTTCCTTCTCTACGCCTCCGTGGTGGCCCTCTTCCTCGTCTGCATCCTCGTGGTCCTCGTGATCCTTATGCAGCGCCCCAGCGCCAACGCCGGCATGGGCGCAGCCCTCGGTGGCGGCGCCGCTGAGACCGTCTTCGGTGGCGAATCCGCCAACGTCCTCTCCAAGATGACCACCACCCTCACGGTGATCCTCTTCGTTCTCAGCTTCGGCCTCTACCTAGGCTTCGTCGCCCGCGAAAAGCCGTCCATCAAGGCCCTCGACGCCGCTGCTACCGCCGCTCCGGCTGCTCCCGCCGCCGCTGCTGCCGCTCCGGCCGCCCCCGCCCCTGTCACTGCTCCGGTCGCTAAGCCCCAGTCCACCCCGGCCCCGGCCGCGGCGACGCCGGCCAAGCCTGTCGCTCCGGCTCCGGCCAAGTAAGCCGCAGTGAAGCCCGGACTGCTCAGCCTGACCGTCCGCTGGGTGTCCTGCCTCATCGCGCTCGGCGCCTTCGCCCAGCCTAACACTTCGTCTGGCTTCCGTAAGCTGACGGGAGAGGAGTCGTCTCAGTTCCTGGCTGGCTTCCGCAACTCGCGCCTCAACGCCGACCTCTGCCTGCGTTTCGAAATCACCCATAAACCCCGCCGCGGCGAGGCCTCGGCCCCGGTTCCGGGTACGCTCTGGGCGAGTTCGGCCGCCGGCGGCCAGCTGCTCCGCGGCGAACTCAAGGACGCCCAAGGCCGCCCCACCCTCGCCTTCATCTCCTTCAAGTCAGCGACGGAACGACGCGTCTGGGTTTCCGTCAAAGGCGCCCCCGCGAAGGAACTCGATGACCGCTCGCCACTCGTACCTTTGGCCGACGGCCTGCTGATCTCGCCGTTCGACCTGCAGATGCCGTTCACCCATTGGCCAAAGGCCACTTACGTCACGACCGAACGTCGCCGTCGCCCGGTGAACGTCTACGAAACCGCCAACCTCGCCGGCGTCGAACCCGCCAAGGTGACCTTCGCCATCGACCGCGTCTACGGCGTGCTCGTGCAGGCGATCTGCCACGACGCCCGTGGTGAACCGACCCGCCAGATGCAGGTCGAGGAATTCTCCAAGGTCGGCGAACAGTGGATGCTCGCCGAGTGCAGCGTACGCGACGAAGCCAGCCGCGACACCGACCTTCTCCGGATCACCGAAGCGGCCCTCGACGCGAAACACGCGCCGGAGACCTTCGAGCCGGCGACGCTGAGCCGCGCCGCGGCCCAGCCTACGAACTTCCAGAAACTGTGAAGACTCCCGTCACCGCCGCCCAGGTCGCGCGCTTCTGCGACCTCCTCACCAACGGCAAGAACATCGCCGACTTCGAAGGCTCCCGCAACGGCCTGCAGCACAAGGGTACGCGCCCGGTGCGCAAGGTCGGCGCCGCCGTCGACGCGGGCGCCGAGGTCTTCGCCGCCGCCGCCCGCCGCGGCGTGGACTTCCTGATCGTCCACCACGGCATGTACTGGCGTCCGGTCTCTCCCGAACGCGAGGTCCGTGCCCTCCGCAAGGCCGCGCTGAAGAAGACCGGTCTCTCCCTCTACTCCAGCCACCTGCCGCTCGACGCGCATCCGGCCATCGGCAACAATGCGCTCATCGCCCAGGACCTCGGCCTCAAGGTCGTCGACTGGTTCGTGGATTACGAAGGCCTGCCGATCGCCTGCATCTGCCAAGGCATCCCACGCGACACGCTGCGCAAACGCCTGAAGGCATCCTATCCGCAAACCTACAAGGGCATCGAATTCGGCTCCGCCAAGCCCAAGAAGATCGCCATCCTCAGCGGCAGCGGCCGCAGCGCTCTCGGCCACCTCAAAGCCGAAGGATGCGATACGCTCATCACCGGCGAGTTACGCGAAGAGCATTTCAACGAAGCCCACGAGCAGGGTTGGAACCTCTACCCTTGCGGGCACTACGCGACCGAGACCTGGGGCGTGAAGGCCCTCGCCGCCGCGGTGGCCGCAGAGTTCGGCGTGAAGTGGGAGTTCATCCCGACCGGCAATCCGCTCTGATGGCCCGCGGAAGGCTAGCCCCGACCCCGACCGGCTATCTGCACGTCGG
>JBIKIO010000061.1:0-7642 GCA_044361555.1 Opitutales bacterium | reverse complement strand
CGATTGAGGCGACTAAGCCGCTCGATGACTTCGGGCTGGGCGCCGCGTTGCTCGGCGTCGGCGAGGACGCGCTGCAAGCCAGGTTGGGCTTGCTCGAGGGCGGGGAGAACTTGGCTGCGGAGGAGCGCGACCAAGGAAGCCGCCAGAGAAGGCGTCGGTTGCCAGCGTTCACGTCGGCTGCCGGGTTCCTTGACGGAGAGGATCATCTCGTGGTCGCGAAGGAACTTAAGTCCTTGACTAACAGAGCCTTTGCTAATGCCTAAGCGCCCCTGGATATGGTCGAAATCGACCGGACCTGAGGATACGTAGAGCAAAGCGTAGATCTCCGCGACCGAGCGCGGGACGCCCAGGATGCCGGCCATCCGGACAAAGAAATCCGCCAGCTCGATCTCGTGGGACTGCAGGGGCTCATAAGAGGGGCGGCTTTTACGGCGGCCGGCTGACTTTTCTGAGGGGGGCTTCATCAGGTTTAGGCCCTGCGGTCGGGGGCTTCCTGATGTTTCAATAATTTTTGAACCTAGGCAAGGGGCAATGTGAACAACCCGGAAATAACGATCTGCCCTCCCCTTGCGGAGAGAACGGATCAAAAAGCTTCCACCTGGCGCCCCCTTGGGGATTCGAACCCCAGTTACCTCAGTGAAAACGAGGTGTCCTGGACCGGGCTAGACGAAGGGGGCGGTCGGTGGAAGCGAAGAACTTAGGAACGAAGTCCCGCTGGTCAAGATTTTAGAAACAAGGCCCGCCGGCCAGGGTTCAGCGGCCGAAAAGGCTGCGATCCTCGTAGGGATTCTTCGGCTGGCCGTCGGTCTTCGCTCCATGGAGGCGCTGTTGCTGGACGCCGAACCACGCCATCCAGGCCGCAGAGGCGATGAACAGGATCAGGAAGGCGCGGATCGCCCACTTACGGGCGGCGGGGGGCTCGGCGGTCTCGGTCATCTCCCCTGACGATGGGCGGTGAATGAGGCTTGGCAACTCCTAGGCCTTTTTTACATATGTTATTACCCCCTTAGTCTTACCCCCCTTTCCAAGATTCTGCATGAGCCCCAAGCAGAAGCCGTTGGTGGTCATCATTGAAGACGATCGTAGCCTCGCCGCCGCGCTCGCCGATCAACTCCTGAACGCCGGCCTCTCCACCCAAGTCTTCCACAAAGGCGCGACCGCGCTGAAGTTCGTCGGAGAGTCATACGTGCATCTCGTCCTGCTCGACCCGAACCTGCCGGACCTCGATGGCCTCGCCGTGTTGGATAAGATCCGTCGCCTGGCGCATTCGCCGGCGGTGATCTTCCTCTCCGCCCTACGCGACGGCGAGCACGTGGCGCAGGCGCTCGAAGCGGGCGCGGACGATTTCGTCGGCAAGCCGCACCATCCGGCGGAACTCATCGCGCGCATCCATGCCGTGCTGCGACGCAGCGAAACCTCGGGCGACAGCCGGCTCACCGTCAACGCCGCGCTCGGGACCGACGTGTTCCGGTTCAACGGCGCGGAAGTGCACCCCGAGCGGCTCGAGCTCATCTTCGCAGGCGGCAAGAAGCACAAGCTCGGTCGCAAGGAGCTCGGCATCCTCTACCACCTGCACGCCAACCCGGGAGTCATCATCAGCCGGCACAGCCTGATCCATGCGGTCTGGGGCGTGCATGCCGACATCCGGAGCCGCTCGCTGGACCAATACGTCGCCAAGATCCGCGACGCCTTCGAGGACCATGGGCGCAAGCTGGACAGCCTGCGGACGATCCACGGCATCGGCTATTGGTATGAACCGGCCCAAGCCGGCGGTGAAAACGGCGTCCGAAAGACCCGCCGGGCTTGATTCCGGCGGGGAACGCCGCCATTGGTGGGGGCATGGATATCCGTTGTTACCTCAAACCCAGCTGCGGCTGGAGCAACGGCGTGCGCGCCATCATGGCGAAATACGCCCTGAACTACGTCGACGTGGACATCATCAACAACCCGGCGAACTACGCCGAGATGGTCGAGAAATCCGGCCAGCGCCTCTCTCCCTGCGTCGAGATCGCCGGCGTCATGCTGCCCGACATCTCCGGCGCCGAAGTGGAACAGTATCTCCTGGCGAACAAGCTCGTCGTCCCGAACGACAAGGCTCCTTCCGTGCCGATCGACGCCCCGTGCACCGATGCCGAGCACGAGAAGATGCGGATCAAGACGGTAAGGTTTTTCTGAGCGCGGCGCGAAGCCGCGCGAGTTGATCCGTTGACCAGTTGGCGGTTGGCCAGAGAGAAGGCCGTGCAAAGGTGCAAATCGGAGCGGTGCTCCTGTGCAAAAGTGCAAAGGTGAATTCTAGATTAGCTGGCAGGTTGACAAGTTGACACGCGGGCAAGGGGAATCAGGCACTCGCTCAATGGGAAACCGGAGACCGGATGATTGGCTGGGGTGCCTGTTTTCAGGTGACGGGTGACGGCCACGGGAGCCGGCAATTCAGTAGTCGGCTGCTCGGCAATCGGCCGCAGGAAGCTGGTGCCGGCGGCTGAAGGCTGAACGGCTGATGCCCGAATAGCTGATGCCCCGGTGGCCGTCACCTGACACCCTCAGGAGAATGACCGCAGCAAATATTCCGGTCTCCGGTCTCCCCTTGAGCGTAACGGATGCGATGTCATCGCATCCCTACCCGTTGCATCCCTTGTCAAAGTGCCAACGGATCAACGGATCAACTAATGTCGCTCGTTATCGCCATCGCGCCTACGGCGCGATCACTCACTCTTCCCTGCCGCGAAATCAGCGAGCGAATCGGCGACCCACTGGCGCTGTTCGCCGGTGAGTTCGGGGAAGATCGGGATGCTGAGGACTTCAGCGGAGAGCTGTTCGGAGACCGGGACGCTGTCGAAGCCGCGATACTTCTGATCCACGAAGCACTGCTGGCGATGGAGCGGAATCGGGTAGTAGATCTCGCAGCCGATCTTACGCGCAGTGAGGAAGGCCTTGAGCGCATCGCGGCGGCCGTGCGGGACGCGGAGCGTGAACTGGTTCCAGATGCCCTGGCCGGAGAAATCGACCGGGAGCAGGATCCTGGCGCCCTTGTCGGCGCCGGGACGGTTCTCGGTGATACCGGCGACGCCCTTCAGCGCGGTCTGGTAGAAGATCGCATTGCCCGCGCGCGCGCAGTTGTACGAAGGAAGATGCGGGAGCTTGAGGTGGAGCAAGGCCGCCTGGAGCGGGTCCATGCGGAAGTTCGCGCCGACTTCGCGGTGGAAGTATTTCGGCTGCATGCCGTGGACGCGGAGGATACGGGCGCGCTCGGCGAGGGCGTCGTCCTGCGTGGTGACCAGGCCGGAGTCGCCCATGCCGCCGAGGTTCTTGGACGGGAAGAAGCTCGTCGCCCCGAAATCGCCGGACGACATCGTCGAACGACCCTTCCAGCGGGCGCCCATCGACTGGGCGGCGTCCTCGATCACGCGGATCTTATACGTAGCGGCGAAGGCCTGCAGGGCATCGAGGTCGGAAGACTGGCCGAAAAGGTGCACCGGCATGATCGCGCGCGTGCGCGGGCCGACCTTCCGGGCGGCGTCGGCCAGGTCGATATTGTAGTGGTGCGGATTGACGTCGACCCAGACCGGCGTGGCGCCGAGGCGGGCGACGGAACCGGCGGTCGCGAAGAAGGTGAAGGAAGGCAGCAGGACCTCGTCGCCTTCGCCGACGTCGAGCGCCATGAGCGCGAGGAGGAGCGCGTCGGTGCCGGAGGAGACGCCGAGGGCGTGCTTTACGCCAAGGAACGCGGCGCAGTCCTTCTCGAAGGCCTCGAGCCGCGGGCCCATGATGAACATGTTGGACCGGAGGACGTCGCGGAAGGCGGCTTCGAACTGCGCTTCGAGGGCGCGGTTCTGCGGGCCGAGGTCAAGGAGCGGGACGTTCGTCATGGCGCAGGTTGTTTTTCCCACCGTCGGTCCGCACGGGCAACATCATTCAGTCCGCCGGCGGGCGCGCAGGACCAGATAGACGCCGAAGGCGGCGAGGGGCAGCGTCCAGAACTGGCCGGAGGTGAGGCCGAGGATGAAGCCATCATCGGGCGAACGGAAGGCTTCGCAGACGATGCGACCGACCGAGTAAAGCACGAGGAACTCGCCCGCGAGCCGGCCGGGCGGCAGGCGGAGCGGATAACGACGGAGCACCCAGAGCAACGGCAGCAGACCTTCGGCGAAGGCCTCGTAAAGCTGCGACGGATGGCGTGGCTCGACGCCTTCGCGCGGGAAGATCACCGCCCACGGCTGACTGGAGATATCGCCGACCAGCTCGCCGTTGATGAAGTTTGCGATCCGCCCGAAGAGGAGCCCCGCCGGCGCGAGGGCGCAGAGCAGGTCGCCTACCGCGAAGAAATCCGCCTTCACCCGACGGGCGAACCAGACGCCGGCGAGGAGCACGCCGAGGAAGCCGCCGTGGCTGGCCATGCCGCCCTCCCAGACGCGGAAGAGCATCAGCGGGTCGGCGGCGAACTCGGCGCGCGCATAAAGGAACACGTGGCCGAAGCGGCCGCCGGCGATCACGCCGACCATCACCGCGGTGATGAGCGCGGATTCATCGAGCGCCGAGCGCAACGGCGTGAGCCCCGCGCGGCGCCAGCGGCTCAGAAGCCAGGCAGCGACGAGGAAGCCCGCCGCATAGGCGAGCCCGTACCAATGTACGCCGCGCAGACCCCAGCTCTCCGGGAAGCGGAACGCGACCGGATCAAGGTCGTGCGTCCAATAGGCGAACACGGCCGCGTTCATGCGCCGGGCTTGGGAGCGTCCGGACCCGCGCGACGGCCGACGCGATGGCCACGCTGACGGGCCAACTCGCGCATGTCGGGATGCGGGTCGTCTTTCTCGTAGATCTCGACGCCGAGGAGCGACTCGAAGACGTCCTCAAGCGTGACGACGCCGGCGAAGGCGCCGAACTCGTCGACCACCACGGCGAGGTGCTGATGCGCGCGGACAAGGTCGTGAAGGGCGTCGGACAGCGTGGCGTTCTCCGGCACGATGTGCGGCTTGCCCATGAGCTCGCGCACGCGGACGTCGCGACGGCCCTCGCCGGCGGCCTTGAGCAGGTCGCGACGACGGACCACGCCGACGATACGGTCCGGATTCTGCTCCCAGACCGGCATACGTCCGTGCGGCACGTTGGGATAGAGGCGAAGCACGTCGGCGACCGTGAGGTCGGCCTCGATCGAGGTGACGACTGGGCGAGGCGTGAGGACGTGGGAGACCGGGATGTCGTCGAGCCGGACGGCGTTGGCGACGAGATTGCTCTCGGCCTGCGTGATCTTGCCTTCACGGGCGGCGGCCTGGGCGAGGCTGCCGATATCGGCATCGGCGCGGTCGACGCCCGGCTCCTCGGGCGGAGCGAGCGAGTCATGCAGCTTGCCGAGCATGCGGAGGATCTTAGCGGCGCCGCGGACGAGTGGGAGTGACGAGGCGATACGCGGGGCCAGCACGACGCGGAAATGCATGCCGAGCTTACGCGGGAGCATGATCGTCAGCCAGGCCATGAAGAACGAGACCGCGATCACGACGAGCACCGTGCCGAGGGCGAAGGCCCAGCTCTCGCCGACGCGCGGCAGGAAACGGACGCCGACCAGGACGCCGCCGAGGAGAGCACTCATGCCGACGAAGGCGGCGGACAGGACCTCGAAGGCGGCGAGGGTATTGCCTTGGTCGCCGCGGCAGCGTTCCAGCGCGACGGCGGCGGTGGCCTGACGGCGGCGGAGATCCTCAAGTTCGGCGTGCGAGAGCGCCGAAACGACGCCGGCGACGAGGGAGATGCCCGCCGCGCTCCCGTTGAGGAGGATGAAGACCAACCAAAGATACCAGACGGATTCCATGTCGCTCTGGGATAGGCGGGGGGCGGGGACTTGGCGAGGGAGAATCCCGGCGTTGACCCTGCGGAGACGGGGTAGATACTCCGCTCATGACCCCTCGCGAGCTCCGGATCATCTCCGCCCTGGCCGTCTTCCTCACCGCGGGACTGCCCGCGGCCGCCGGCGCGATCGCCTTCCGCGCGCAGCCCGTGCTCGTGGCCACCATCATCGGCGAACCCGGTCAGCTCCCGGGACTCACCGGCCTCTTCTTCAACCATTTCTCCGGCGCGTTGCTCGGCCTCCTCGCCGTCGGACTCGGCGTGACCCTTTACGCCGCGCGCACCCACCTCCGCGAGACGGACGACGTCGTCCGCATGACGAAGCTTCTGGCCGCGACCTGTTTCGCGGCGCTCGTCAGTGTCGCCTTCCTCGCGATGTTCGTGCTCGCCGCGGCCCTACCGGCCTACGCGAAGCTGATGCAGCGCTGAGCGCGCCAGGCCGCCAGCGCCCCGAGCAGCGGCTTCGCCGGGGCGGGATCACCGGACCAGAGCGGCCGTCCGTCGACGTCGTCCCAGTGCGACACCGCGGCGGCGCCGCCCGGAAGGGTCGAGCGTAGCATGAGGATGAGTTCGGCGTGGACGGGAACCGCCGACTCGACCTCGCATACTGGCAAGCCCGCGCAGTGGATCAGCTGACCGAGCGCCGTGCCCGGCAGGCGGCCGGTAGTCTCGGCCGGGACATGGAGCACGCCGCCCTCGACCCAAGCCAGGCTCGAACGGGAGCCCTCGCTCACGAAGCCACGCGGGTCGAACTGCACGCCTTCGACGCCGGCCCCGACGCCCAACGCGCGCAATTCGACGGTAGCGGCGAGCGAGTTGGCCCACGGGGCGGATTTTGGGCGCGGGAGCCATTCCGGGGCGTCGCGCGCGGTGCGTAACGAACGTAGGCGGAAGACCTCGGGCGATGGAAGCAGCGCACGCAGGCCGAGCTCCTCGAAATCCGGGCCGACGACGAGGCGCAGCACGCCTTCTTGTCCGTCGAGGAGACGGAGCGCCGCGCGCCAGGCGGACGTATCGCCGGCGGCGAGCGGACCGGGGACAAGGCCTACGTGATTTAAGCCGGCCCGCAGGCGCGCGAGATGATCTTCAAGGCACTCCACCACGCCGGCGCGCAGGGCGATCGTCTCGAAGAAGGCCGCACCAGCGGGGAAACTGCCCGGCATGGCGTCGCCCTCGGTGAGGACGCCGTTACGACAGACGCGGCTCATGGGAGCGCCGCGCGGGCGGCGGCGAGGAGCGGAGCCTGAGCCTTGCGGAGGCTCTCGGCGTATTCGCGGACGGGGACGGAGTCGGCGACGATCCCAGCGCCCGCCTGCACGAACGCGCGGCCTTCGGCCGACCACAGCGAACGGATGATGATGTTAAGGCAGAGTTCGCCCGAAGCGCCGATCCAGCCGAGGGAGCCCGTATAGTAGGCGCGCGCCACCGGTTCGAGTTCGGCGATGATCTGCATCGTGCGCACCTTCGGCGCGCCCGTGACCGTGCCGCCCGGGAAGAGCGCCCGGACCACGTCGGCCGGACCCGCGCCGGCGGCGAGGTCGCCTTCGACCTGGGAGACCAGGTGCATCACGTGGGAGTAGCGTTCGACCGCCATGAATTCCGGCACGCGCACCGTACCCGGACGCGAGACGCGGCCGACGTCGTTACGCAGCAGATCGACGAGCATCAGGTGCTCCGCCTTCTCCTTCGTATCGCCCGCAAGTTCACGGGCCCAGGCGAGGTCCGCCGCTTCATCGGCGCCGCGCGGGCGCGTGCCGGCGATCGGCCGCGAGGTCACGCGGCCGGCGGCGACCTCGACGAGCAA
>JBIKIO010000060.1:0-7928 GCA_044361555.1 Opitutales bacterium | reverse complement strand
TGCGGGAGCTGGCACAGGGCTGACGCGGTTTTGGCTCGCTTGTGGCTTATGCTCGATTGTCCTAACCGACGATCATGCCTAAAAAGAAGAAGCCCGCGAAGAAGTCCGCCAAGGTGGTCAAGGTGCGTAAGCCCGCCCCGAAGCCGGCCAAGAAGCCGGCGGCTAAGCCCGCTGCCGTCTCGCCGGTCGTCGCTTTCCGCGCCGCGATCCTGCATCATCTGAAGAGCACGTTCGCCCGCGATCGCGTCACCGCCACCCGCAACGACTGGTGGATGGCCACGTGCATGGCCGCCCGCGACCAGATGCTCGAGCGCTACATCGACACCCAGGCGCAGCACGCCAGCAAGAACGTCCGCCGCGTCTACTATCTCTCCCTCGAGTATCTCATGGGCCGCGTGCTCACGAACAACCTCGTGAACCTCCAGCTCCGCGAGGTCGCGGCGCAGGCTTTGTCCGAGCTCGGCCAGGATCTCGAGACCGTCGCCGACGAAGAAGCGGACATGGGCCTCGGCAACGGCGGCCTCGGTCGCCTCGCCGCGTGCTTCCTGGATTCCCTCGCGACGATGGATATCCCGGCCATCGGTTATGGCATCCACTATGAGTTCGGCCTTTTCCGCCAGACTTTCACGCAGGGCCGTCAGGTCGAGGTCGCCGACAACTGGTTGGCGAACAACAATCCTTGGCTGATCCGTCGCCCTAACTACCGCGTCAGCGTGCCGCTCTACGGCCGCGTGAAGCATAGCACCGACGACCGTGGCAACCACTCCGCCGAACTCGTCGAGACTCGTAACCTGCTTGGCATGCCCTGGGATATTCCGATCGCCGGCTTCGGCGGCAGCAGCGTCAACTTCCTCCGCCTCTGGGAATCCAAGGCCGCTTCCGAATTCGACTTCCGCGCCTTCGACCGCGGAGGTTACGTCGAAGCCGTGCATGAGCGTGACTCGAGCGAGATCGTCTCGAAGGTCCTCTACCCGAACGACAGCACCGAGAGCGGCAAGGAGCTCCGCCTCGTCCAGCAGATCTTCTTCGTGTCCTGCTCCCTGCAGGACATCCTGCGCCGTCATCGCCGCACCAACGCTGATTTCAGCAACCTGCCGGCCAAGGCCGCGGTCCAGCTCAATGACACGCACCCGGCGATCGCGGTCGCCGAACTGATGCGCCTGCTGGTCGACGTCGAGCGTCTGACCTGGGACGAAGCCTGGGCGCTCTGCACGCAGGTCTTCAGCTACACTAATCACACCTTGCTGCCCGAGGCGCTCGAGACCTGGTCGGTGCCGCTCTTCGAGAAGGTGCTGCCGCGTCACCTCGAGATCATCTACGAGATCAACCGACGTCACCTCGAAGAGGTCGATCGCCGCTGGCCGGGAGACGGCGCCCGCAAGGCCGAGCTTTCGATCATCCAGGAAGGCTCTCCGAAGCGTGTCCGCATGGCACACCTCGCGGTCGTGGGCTCGCATCACGTCAACGGCGTGGCCGAGCTGCACACCCGCCTCCTGCGCGCCCATCTCTTCCCGGGCTTCGATGAGCTCTGGAAGGGCAAGTTCGTCAACGTGACCAATGGTGTCACGCCCCGTCGCTGGGTGCGCGGTTGCAATCCCGAGCTCAGCGCCCTCTGTGACGAGTTCGCCGGCACCGGTTGGGAGACCGACCTCAGTCGTCTGCGCAAGCTCGACGCCGTCGCCGACCGTCCGGCTTTCCAGGAACGCTTCCTCGCCATCAAGCGCGCCAACAAGGTCCGCCTCGCCGCCCGCATCAAGGAACTCGTCGACGTGGACGTCTCGCCGGACGCGCTCTTCGACGTGCAGATCAAGCGCCTGCATGAGTACAAGCGCCAGCATCTCAACCTGCTGCACATCCTGCACCTGTATCGCCGCATCCTCAACGAGCCGAACGGCAAGTTCACGCCGCGCGTCTGTGTCTTCGGCGCCAAGGCCGCCCCGGGTTACGCCCTGGCCAAGCACATCATCCACGCCATCAACCGCGTGGCTGCCGTCATCAACGCCGACGAGCGCGTGCGTGGCCTGCTGAAGGTGATCTTCCTGCCGGACTACCGCGTCTCGCTCGCCGAGCGCATCATCCCGGCGGCCGACCTTTCCGAGCAGATCTCCACGGCGGGCAAGGAAGCCTCCGGTACCGGCAACATGAAACTCGCCCTCAACGGTGCGGTCACGATCGGCACCCTCGACGGCGCCAACGTCGAAATCGCCGAGGAAGTCGGCGACCAGAATATCTTCATCTTCGGCCTCAAGGTCGAGGAGGTCGAGCAGCGCTGGGCCGATGGTTATGACCCGCACGCGGTGCTGGCCGCCGATCCGGAACTCGCCTCGCTCCTCGACTGGCTTCGCTCCGAGACCTTCACGCCGGAACAGCCGGGCGCCCTCGCCCCGGTCGTCGATTCGCTCATGTCCGGTGGCGATCCTTACCTGGTGCTGGCGGACTTCCGGAGTTACGTCGACGCGCAGGAGAAGGCCTCCCAGGCCTTCCTCGATCGTCGCCGCTGGGCCGCGATGGCCATCCGCAACGTCGCCCGTTGCGCGAAGTTCTCGTCCGACCGCTCGATCGGCGACTACGCTAAGCTGATCTGGAAGACCAAATCCCACCCCATTCCCCGCTAAGAAGGGATTGAGGTCGGCCGCGTGGCCGCCCAAGATGGGTGGCCTTGCGACCCCGCGTCTCCATCCCCGCGCTGCTGGCCATGGCCGTCCTTTCGGCCGTGGGAGCGGAGCGTCCGCCTGGCGCCATCAAGGCCGGCGTGGTCATCACCGCCGAGGGCGGCATCGAAGGCACGCAGGTCTATCGCTACGACGCGGACGGTAAGCCGATGGCCGGCACTCCGGCCAAGGCCCGGACTGCTAATCCGCTCCCGCGTCCGTCGTCGGGAGCCTCCGCACCTCCTTCACCGACATCGTCCGCGCCGAAGTCACCCGCTCCCAAGGTCGATCAGACCATCCGCACGGCCGATGGCCGGACGGTTCCGTTCGCGCTCCAGGGTGAAGGGACAGGGAAGGGCGTCGACGGTGCGGTCGATGTGAATGCCGGCCTAAAGCGCGCCTCCAAGGCGAGCGGACTCATGGAGCAGCGTTTCGAGGCGGGCAACGCGCCGATCGGTAAGGAGCAGGTCTATAACCGAAATAACTTGGTGACCCTCGACACGTGGCATGGTCGCTATGACACGCTGGGTCGGAAGAAGGCCGACATCGATCTCGCCGACGGACTCGGCGCCGAGGTCCGCCCGAAGGACACCATCGAAGTGAAATCCGTGGCCCGGAAGGATGCCACGGCGAACGGCGCCAAGGCCGAGATCCAGGCTTGGGAGCAGCGCATGGGCGTCGTCTCCGACGACCGTTACGCCGGTGTGAAGTCCGACTGGCAGGGGCGCCTCAATCCTTCGCCGAAGACAGTGGAGCAGCTTTCGATGCAAGACATCAACCGCTACCAGTTCCGCCGAAACCGTTCGGATGAGCCGGGCCTGCCGGCCGTCAAGCCGGGCTCGGATGCGGTGCGGACTACGGGCGGCGCGAAGTAATCGGCGGTAAATGAGGCAGTAGCCCTGCGTTTTTGCCTCGCAGGTTAGGCTCTGGGATTTACAGGTAGAACCTTAACTTCATGAGCGACGCTCAGCCCAGACCCGCCGGCAACGGCATCAGTGACCTTGAGGTCAAAGATGGCCAGATCATCTTCGACTCCGTCTGGTCCAGTCTGGAGCGGGAAATCGGCCGCGAGAAGCTGGCCTTCCCGCGCGAGATCTTCTGGCTCAACGGCGCCCCCGGCGCCGGTAAGGGCACGAATACGGCGTTCATCCTCCAGTATCGCGACTACGCCGCCGACCCGATCGTGGTCAGCGACCTGCTCTCGAGCCCCGAGGCCAAGAAGCGTATCGACGCTGGCATGCTCGTCGGCGACCGCGAAGTGGTGGAGATCCTCTTCCGCAAACTGCTCTCTCCCGAGTATGTCAGCGGCGCGATCGTCGACGGTTTCCCGCGCTCGATGGTGCAGGTGGAGTGTCTCAAGCACCTCTTCACGAAGCTGAACGACCTCCGTACGGAGTTCCGTGGCTCGACGGGCGTCCGCTTCCCTAAGCCCCATTTCCATATCCTCGTCTTGTTCGTCGACGAGAACGAGTCCGTCCGCCGACAGTTGAAGCGCGGTCAGGAGGCCATCGCCCAGAATGAGAAGGTCGCCCGCGACGGCGGACCGCTGGCCGAAGTCCGCAAGACCGACCTCACGGCCGACGCCGCCCGTAATCGTTACCGCGTCTTCAAAGAGCGCACTTACGAGCCGCTGCAGTCGCTGCGGGACATCTTCCACTACCATTTCATCAACGCGCAGGGCTCGCTCGCCGAAGTCCAGGCGCGCATCATCAAGGAGCTCCAGTACCAGAGCTCCCTGGAGCTGTCCGAAGACACGTATGACCTTATCTCGCCGATCCCGCTGGCGTCGCAGATCGTCCAGCATGCCCGTCAGGACCTCGTGCGCCGTCTCGATGACTACGCCGAGCGTAATGCCGAGACCTTCCGCCAAGTCATCGAACTGATCCAGGATAAGTTCCTGCCGATCATCAAGGCCCATGCCATCTCCGGCCAGGCCCACGTCAATATCGAGACCCTGGTCTTCGACGACCCTCTCTCGATCTCGATGTTCATCGACATCTTCTCAGAGCGCGGCTTCCACGCCGTGGTCGACCAGCATCGTATCGAGATCCCCGAGACCATCGTCGCCGGCACCGGCAAGGTGATCACGCGCGTCAAGAAGGTCTGGCGCGTGTCGATCCGCTTCGAAGGTTCCGAGATCCGCCGCGGCGGCGCCTGAGCCTATTTCGCCGTGGCCGTCAGGTTGCCCTGCACGAGGTTGCCGGTGCAGCCTTGCTCGTTGATGCCGGGCGCGGCGCCCGGGCGGTCCTTGCGGGCGTCCCGGATCAGGTTGCCGGATACGATGCTGTCAGCGACGTCCCGTAGCGCGATGCCTTCGCCGTCGGAGTCGAGGATGCTGTTATCCTGCACGCGCAGGCGCTTGCCGCCTTCAAAGCGCAAGGCGGCGGGGTGGCGGCGTACGCCGCTCACGATATTGCCCGTGAAGGCTGAGTCGTCGGTGCGCCGGAAGATGATGCCGTTCTGTTCGGCGAGGTTGAAGCCATTGACGAGATAGCGCGGGTTGCGGTCGAAGTTATTGCCGGTGACGACGACGTTCATGCTGTCCTCGACGAGGAGATCATGTTCGAAGCCTTCCCAGAAAGTGTTGCCCGAGATGGTCACCCCGCGGGACTGGCGGAGCTCGATGTTCACCTGGACGTCGCTGAAGACGTTGCCGATGATGGTCACGTGGCCTTCGCGGGTGGTCGCGCGGCCTTCACGGCGCAGCAGGGAGGGGTCGGTGCCGGCGCCGAGGATCCGGATGTTGGCGGCGCCAGGGGCCTTGTGGGTGTGCTGGATGGTGCAGCCGGTGATCGCGACTTCGGCGATCGAGCCACCGGTCGAATCAAGGAAGATGTTAGCCGAGGGCGGTCCTTTCTCGTCGTGGTTAGCCTCGATGTCACAGGTTCCGATGTGCAGGTTACGCACTTCTCCGCCGACGGCGACGATACCGCCGCCGAGGTTATAGCTGATATGGCAGCCGGTGATATTCGTCTGGTGGAGGTTGACGTTATCCAAGAACAGCCCGATGCCGCGATTACGGTAGAGGTGGCAGTCGGAGATGACCACGTTGCGATTGCGTTCGGTGAGGTGGATGGCGTGACGACACTCGCGGATGGTCAGGCGCGAGAGGGTCAGTTGCATGGTGCCGGTGGCTTCAATGCCGTCGGCCTCGGCATGCGCGCCGATGATTTCCAGGCCCTGCACGACCGGGGTGCGCTGGGCCCAAGTCTCGGGCTTGAAGGATTTCGGGGCGGCGGTGCCGCCGTGGGTGCCGACGATTTTCAAGGCTGGCCCGGGACCAGCCATGATGAGCGTGGCTGTACCGTCGGAGGAGATGCTGGAGGCTCCTAGCTTAGCGAGATCGACCGTGACCGTCTTGGTTAAGCGATAGCGGCCTTTGGGTAGTTGGACGCTGCCACCGGCGTCGACGAGTTTTTGGAGCGCGGCGGTATCGTCCGCCTGCCCGTCGCCGACGAGGGTCTGGGCGGAGAGTGCCGTCGTGAAGGCCAGCAGGGTGAGGAGGAATCGCATGGGCTTATTTGGCGGCCTTCAGGAATCCTTCGGCGCCCATCCATTCACCGGCGGTCTTGGTCCAGCCGTCCACCGGGAACTTCGTCTGACGGGTGCCGAAGCCATGGCCACCCTTGGAGTAGATGTGGATCTCGGCCGGGAGGTTCTGGCGCTTGTACTCGATGTAGAGCTTAGCGGCTTCGAGCGGGTTGGCGCCATCGTTGTGCGCGACCACGAAGAAGCAGGGCGGGGCGTCGGCGGGCACGCTGAAGCCTTCGCGGAACTTGGTCTTGTCCTCCTTCTCGAGAAAGCCGCCGCCGTAGACGAAGATCGTGAAGTCCGGGCCGCGCGGATCGTCGACGCCGGGCTTCTGTTCGTAGGTGCGGGGCGTGCGGTCCCAGGAGGCGTGGCCGACGAGGTTGGCGCCGGCGGAGAAGCCGATGACGCCGACGCGCTTCGGGTCGATGTTCCACTGCTTGGCGTGGGCACGGACGAGGCCGAGCGAACGCTGTAAGTCCTGGACGGGATAGTTGTGCGGGAGGGTCTCGTCGGACGTCGGGGTGCGGTAGCGCAGGAGGATGCCCGTGATGCCGATGCTGTTGAGCCATTCGCAGACGCCGGTGCCCTCGTTCTTCGTCGACAGGAACCAGTAGCCGCCGCCCGGGCAGACGATGACCGCGGCGCCGTTCGGATTGGCGGCCGGGTAGACCGTGATCGAGGGCTCGTTGATGAAAGTCTCGCGGCCGGGTTGGCTGCCCTTGGGGCCGATGCGATCGAGCACCGATTTCGAAGGCTCGACGCGCTTGCCCGGGACGCCTTCGGGCCACAGCGGCAGGACGGTTTCGGCGGCGGAGGCGGATGTCGCCAGGGTGATAAGTATTAAGAGGAGCGATTTCATATGTTTATTTAAGGAGGGAAATCTTCGTGATGGCTGCATCCGCTTCGTCCGCTTGGCCGTCGGGCGTAGGTTCGATTCCTGATACAGTAATCGTCAGAAGCCTGTTGTCGGCGATAGGTACGATGTAGATCACGTTTTTTGAATTCACGCCATTGGCTAGGATGCGCGCCCGGTATTTTACGCGTTCCATCAAGACGCCATTGGCGCCTTTGATCTGTTTCCTTTCCGTGACTTTGAAGCTGGTCAGGTTTTTCTCCATGAAGGATAGGCTGCTGTCGGTCATCTCAGTCAGTTTCATCTTTCCGGACAAAGCCTCCTCGATGAACACTACGTTGCAGGCGAAGCCTTGGACGGGATTCGGGTGGAACAGCACGTTTTCCTTGAGCCCCAAGTTCTCTCCCGGGACGTTTTTCCATCCCGACGGTACGGCTACGGAGTAACGGTTCGTGGACGAGACGTAGCGAACTTCGCCATTTTGGACGGCGTTTTTTAGGGGGGGTGAACTCGTTTCGGCGGCAGTGGCGGATGTCGCCAAAACCAGGAGGAGGAGCGTGAGGAAGCGCATCGGGGTAAGGCTAGGACAGCACACCCCGGCGATTGTGCCAAACAAAGAAGCGGCCGAGGGGCCGCTTCTTAAGACAGATATGACTACGAACTTCAGGCGATCGCCTTGACGTAGATCTCGTTGGCCTTCTTCCAGTCGACGACCTTCCAGAAGGCGTCCACGTAGTCGGGGCGGCGGTTCTGGTACTTGAGGTAATAGGCGTGTTCCCAGACGTCGAGGGCGAGGACCGGGGTGCCGTTCACGTCGGCGACGCCCTTCATGAGGGGGCTGTCCTGGTTCGGCGTGGAGGTCACGGCGATGGACTTGTCGGCCTTGACGACGA
>JBIKIO010000059.1:0-7983 GCA_044361555.1 Opitutales bacterium | reverse complement strand
ACCGGACGCAAAGCCATGCCTTGCGCGCCATGCTCTCGAATGCAGCTTGGGTAAACTCGTGGAAATCCAGGCCGTAATCAATGATGACGGCCTGTCCGCGGACGAGGGCGATGTTATCGCGACTGAGGTTGCGGAAGACCACGCCGACCGCCTTGCATTCCTCTAAGAGGCTGAAGAGCTGGCCTATGGTCGGCGGCCCGACCTGAGCCTGATGGACATACTCTCTTTCAATGACCGGTAAGCCTGCTTCGCAGCATCTCAGCTTAATCCGTCTCAGCCCCTTGGCCTCAGCCGACAGTTTTTCCATCAGACGCAGGGCGGGCAGGGCTGCGCTGACTCGGGCCGGCTTAACGACATCCAGCAGTTTTACCGTCTTTTCTCCGCTTCGGAAGACGACCCCCTCCCAGCCCGCTCCGACCATCTCCGCTTCTGGCGGGAGAGCCAGTATTTTTCGGGCACGCTCGACGCGTTGCTGTTTTAGTCGCTCGGTCCGATATGCCTTGAAGGACGTCTGCATGGCGACGGCCTGCAGCTCGAGCTGTGTATATGCTGATGAAAATTCGTCTTTGCTTACGCTGGCCGATAATTTCTGGGCGGTCTGCCGGAGATGGGCGGGGTCCATCAGCGACCCGATCTTATGCAGCTCCACGACGAGTTCACTGACGGCTGCGTCGTCTAAGCCATGACATTGTTTCAACTTATCCAGACTACACAGGCACGAACCTACTAGCCCGCGAATACGCCAAGCGGATAGTTCCATGACGGCGAGCCTCTCCCTGACGGCCTTGCGTGCCGTTCCGGTCGCAATCTGGTTGTTGTCGCCTTCATAAAAGACCCCGCAGACTCCGCGGCTTGGATGAGCCGGAAGTCCGCCTAAAGCGGCCTCAGCTCCTCGATATAGGCCATAACCCAAGACGTCCTGGCTTAACGTTTCGGACAGCGTTTCAACCGGCGAGGTGGTCTCCCTTCCATGACGTACCGCCACCGAGGCATGCATGACGATCTTCACCCCGTATAACTTGGAGAGAACGAGGCTATGAAGCATGTCCGAGCGTCGCACCCATGCCTCGCCTACCTTAGCGACATATTGGGGGCATAGCATCAGCTGTTCTGGTCTGAAGAAAACGGTCGACCCTCCACGCATGATCGAATCCTGGGCTGACGCGAGGTCCAGGCTCTCTCCATCGATCATCAGTGGGCGCATGATGGATTCACCTGCCCGCATGCGCTGACAAGCATAGGCGGCTTTCTTGATCGTCTCGAAAAGCGTCAGCCCATCAAAATAACCCGTTGGCAAGGGGGTTTCCAGATGGCGCGTCTCACGGGAGAGATCGTAGTACCCGGCAGCCCTCCTATCAGTCGGCCCCGCAGGCATAGGCTCGCCGGAGGACGAAAGTCGACGGCGCAGGGCTTGGTCGAGATCGAGAAGCTGCAACCGCAACGTTGCCTCGAAGGGCAAGGGCGCAGCGGATGAATCTTGACCGATAACTACGTCTACGCCCGCGGCTCTGAGGGCGAGTAATTGCGGCACGTCGGGAGACCGTCTTGTTGATACCTTGCTGTCATCCTTGCCGCGCACTTCGAAACTGAATGTCTTGTCGTCATCAAGGATCCAGGCAGCCGAGCCCGGGCGCCGCTTACACTCTACTTGGACGAAGTAGTTCAAGATGGAGCGCGTGATGGCTATGGGCAGGCGGCAAGCACGCGCGTCAGGGATGACGACGGCCTGTTCGGGCGCCCAATGTGACATGACTTCCTCGGGCTTGATCCATCGAACATCGACGCCGCTGCTACGCAGGGCTTCGATCGCCTCGACCCACTTAAACCGCCCCTGCTTGTCGATTGGCCCGTTTTCGAGCAGTACCGCGGTGACGCCTAAAACCCCGGGGTGGACGCACAAGCGAGAGATGTCGCCAAAGAGGCGGAGCGCCTGCGGTGGCAGGCATGAATCGGTGGCGACTCCCAATACGAAGTGAAGCCCGCCAGCTTGGACTTCTTTAGCCGGCATCCGCTCATGCTGCCAGGCGGGAGACGGCGATGAATCAGCTGACCGCAGATAGGCTTCATCGAAACCGAACCTTTCCAGGACCAGGTGAAAAAACCTGCCGTGTTCATCCGCGCCGAAATCCTGGGCATGCTTTTGGAAAAATCTGCGCAACCCCTCACCCTTGGCATGACGGTTTATCGTAAGCCTGTCCGGCCGCGGATCGGCGTAATGGTGGACAGTGTGCGCAGCCAACGGAGCGACCTTCAGGCTCGCCAAGCGGGCTAACCTGATGCATAAGTCCCGATCGGTACAGCTGGGAAGATTTTCGTCAAATCCGCCTACCTCCAGGAACCGGGCCAGACGCAAGAAGAGATTTGATCCCTGAATATGCGTGTTCCGGATAAAAATTTCCGCGGGGTCGAGAGACGTGGGTATTTCTTGCCGACGACCCTTGTCGCCTGGCACCTCATGCCTGATTAGGCCAGAGATTACCATGTCCGCCGAAACCTTGCTCGCTTCGCTCAGGCATTCCTGCAAATGCTCTTCCGCCCAAGCATCATCGTCGTCCAAGACGGCGACGTACCATCTTTCAGCCTCTTCGGAAGAACGGCGGCATAATTCATCCAGTCCGCTGTTCCATGCGCCTGAGGCCGATTGCTTCGTTCGCCGGTTACGGAGAGTGATGACCTCGGGGCAACCTGGCGAACCATCCCATACCCGGCTGATAAGGCTCTTCATCTCCAACTCCCCTGCTTGGTCATAGTCAGAATCGACTACGATGACGATCAAGTCAGGCGGACGTAACTGCGACCTGACTGAACTCAAGGCACGGTGCTCCAGGAGCTCGAATCTGCCCGAACATGTGATCAGCGCGGCGACCTTCGGTTGCATCGTGGGATCATCCATGGGTTGCATTTAATTGATACCAGCTCGCGAACTCGCTTGCAGCCGCCGAAAACGATGTCTTGGGTCGCCATCCTAACCGTCTGCGTGCGCTTGATGGGTCAGCCCATGTCGCCTTCGGCAGATATGGGGGCAAGGCGACCTCCTCGGCGTGGAGCGGAAGCCCCAGCTCCTTGGCCAGCAACTCTGCCAGCACGGCGGCCGGGTGATGCTCACCGGCGCCGATGTTATAAATCTCGCACCCATGCCAGGGCTGCTCAACGGCCAGCGCAAACGCAGCTGCCACATCGTGCACGCTCGTGAAATCACGCCCTGCCCCAGCATGCAGCTTTATCTTTGAACCCCTGATGATCGCTTCGCTGAATTTCCAAGGCGCCATATCAGGACGGCCAAACGGACCGATGACCGTGAATGGCCGGAGAATCCGGGCGCTGATTCCATTCCTCCTGGCTGCCTCGCGGATCTTCGCCTCGCCTTGCATCTTTGTGAGCCCATATTGTCCGATGGGACTGAGCGGCTGACTCTCGTTTATCGGGCCGATGGAATGTCCGTATACGGATGAAGACGAGGCGTGCACGATTTGGCGGAGGTTCGCACCTAGGCAGGCCTCAAGAATTGCGTCCACCCCTTCGACGTTAATCCGCTGGTAGAGCGCAGGATCCTGCTCCGCCTCAGCGACCCCCGGTTTGGCGGCGAGGTTGATGAGCACGTCCGGACGATTGCTTCTGATGACATCGGTTAATTGCCTTACGTCCAGGATGTCGCCCACGATGACCTCGGCAGCAGCATGTTTTTTCCTGGCCGTCTTGAGCCAATCCGGCGCTGCGGCAACACCCTGATCGTACGCCAGTACTTCATGCCCCCTCGAAATCAGAAGCGCACATAAGTGGGATCCGATGAAGCCGGCTCCACCCGTGACAAGGATTCTCATCGGAAAGCCCCCCCGAGGCGGATGAGACCTTTGCCGGTAACGGCGCTTGGCGGAACAACGCCGTGCGCATCGTAGATGATTGCCCCTGTCCTGGCCAGCTTATGCCAGGCTAATTCCCTGAAAGAGGCGTCGTTAGTGAGAATCGCGATCACTTTGGCGCCCTGGGCGGCCGCCGTCGGACGCGACTCTAAGGTGAGTCCGTTTAATCGTTTCACCCGAGGGTCGTAAGCGGCGACCGGGTGGCCAGCGGCGGCCAGACCATGAATGATCCGCAAAGAGGGAGAATTCCGCACATCGTCCACGCCTCCCTTGAAGGCTACGCCGAAGACGGCAATCTTTCCGCCTCGGCCGGCAGCCTTACTGATCGCGCGGGTGACTCGGCGGATATGCCTATCGTTGAGGTCGATGACCGCCTGCCAATACTCGGCGACCTCCGGATGGCCTAAGCACCTGGCAAGCGCCACGAGCAGGCGAAGGTCTTTTTCCAGGCAGGAGCCCCCGAAGCCTGGGGAGGCGTTGAGGAATTCGCGGCCAATACGCGGATCACGGCCCACGGCATGGGAGACGGCACGGATATCTCCTCCGGACTTTTCGCACAACGCCGTCAGCGAATTGATGGAGCTGACGCGCTGGGCAAGCATTGCGTTTGCGAGGAGTTTGGCCAACTGGGCCGACCAGGCATCCATCCGGATGATGCGGGAGGCGGGCACCCAGCAGCGGTAAAGGCCAACGACGGCTTCGACGGCATCTTTATCCCTGCCTCCGACCAAGACCCGGTGCGGCTTGAGGATATCCCTTTCGGCCGTCCCCTCGGACATGAACTCGGGGCACACCACAACCCGACGCCTAGTCATGGCTTCGAGCCTTCCAACGTCTCCAGGTACTAGTGTGGATTTGATGACAACAATCGCGGCCAGCTCTGCGTAATTTGCAATTTGCTTGGCCAGAGCTTTCCAGCCGGCCCCTGACGCGCCTTCACCTTTAAGGTGACTGGGCACACACAAGAAAATGAAGTCGGCGCCCTTGAGGGCGCCCGGCAAGGTCTTCGCAAGGCGGACCTTTCCAGCAGACCGGCCAGTGGCCTTTGCATCATAGGCTACGACCTCTGCCCCACGAACCTTTGCGGCCACCGCGCCCCCCAGCGCCCGTCCCACGACGCCATAGCCGATGATCGCGATTCGGGGCATGCTCGAGTGGAAGGTATGACTTAACATTTTCAGTAGAAGCCAATTCTTTGCTGGTAGCCTTTGAAACCGCTATGGGGAGCCCGGGGTGGAAGCCAAAGTAGCCAGTCCGCATAAGGCTTGGAGTTCGAGGGACGAATACTTCAAGAGCATCTGCCGGGTGCCTTCTTCCTTATGGGTGTATCCCAGCTGCCTGACTTCCTTGAGGCGTCGCTCCCATTCGACTTTGTTTTTACGCATTTCGAAAAAGATGCCGACGAGCTCTTTTCTCAGGTGTTCGGGGTCTCGCAGTCGATCGACCGCGCGGGCACGTTCCTGGTTGATAGCAATTCGCGCCTCAGCGGGCGAAAGCGTTTGATGTAACATTTCTTCAAATGATGGATCCATGGATGATAAGTAGGGGTTAGGTTTGGAAAGATACCGCACAACCCGCCTCGGTGAAGGCGGCCTTGATGAGCTTGAGCGCCTGAGACGGTGAGGCGTATTCACCGGTGTCGAAGCTAGGCAGGTAGATAGCCCCCGGAGGGCGAAGCTCGACGGGCTGACAGGCAGGCATGCCATAACCGCAGCAAAAGTGCTCCAGGGTTGGCTCTGTCTCCAGTAGGGCGAAGAAGATTCGGCGAAGCGACGAAGGGTGAATCAAGAAGAAGGCGAGGCTGTCGCGATCGGCGGGTTGTCCCGCCGCCTTAAGCAGAATGGAGAGGCTGACGCCGGCGCAATGACTGATGGCCGTCTCTTCCGCCAACACTTCGACGCGGTGTCCGGCAGCTTCCGCCGCTTCGACAGCCGACAAGATAGCCGCACCACGATTGACGAATTCATCGAGGCTGGTCGTCCAGGGGGTCGCCATGCTGACGATGAGGCGGACGGATTGGGTTGGCTTCATGTCCGTCGGATGATCATCCATCATGCAATCGGGTGCGCCGGCGGAAGCGCGGGCTACGTCCGGATAAGCGCCTGCAAGATCCCATTGGATGATTCGATCGCGGTGGGCCGCCTTAGGCATGACCGCGACGGCCTTGCGGAGCATGGAACGTCCTTCTGGCCAGCCACGGATCGCCAACCTAGCCGCCGTGCTCCAGTCCAGGGTGCCATGAAAGGCCGGGTTGTCCGTACGCAGGCTGGAGCAGATATGGTGGGGCCAAGCCTTCCTTTGTTCGGCATGTTTCATGGCATCCAAGACGCTAGCGTGTGCTTGGACACGATAGTTCACGCCCCCCGACGAGAGGGCGAAGCGGTGTGATCCTTGTCGGTAAGCAAGCTCGATCATGGGCGCGAATGCTTACGGCTTCTGGGTGATGCTCACCACATGTTGCCTGGCTGCCTCGGCCTTTTGGATCAGCGCATGGATGCTGGGGCGAATCCGGCCCCAGGAGGTATCCTCCATGCCGCGACGGAGCACCATGAGGGTGGCGCCTTCGGCCGTGATGCCCCCGACCATCAGCCTGAGTCCTTGTTGCGTCGCACGTGGGCTGACGATGTGGCGGAAGTCGTGCTCGTGGCAGAGCGCGCGCGTCTTCTGGACCAGCTCCAGCCATGCTTCGGCCAAGTCGATATGGTCATTCGAAGCGAGGTGGGCCATACGGCGTTCAAGGGAGGCGTCATAGCGCATCTCCAGCATGGCAAAACGATCCATGGTGGCGGCATCCAAGGCGTTGCGTCCGACGTAGTCCATCGTGGCGCCCTTCCCCCACGTGTTCGCAGCCGCGACGCAGCGGAAGTTTGGGTGGGCCTGGACGTTGCGGTCGGGGAAGTCGAACATTCCGTTGGCCAAGGCGGCATTGAAGGCGAGCAAGGCGGCCGGCTGAGATGCGTCGATCTCATCGAAGAGATAGACCCCGCCATGCTCGAAGGCCTCACGGAAGGCCGTCCGGTGGATCTTGCCTTGGGCGTCACGGAAACCGGTGAGCTTATACTCGGAATGGATGGCGCCGTTGAAGTGGAAGCGCAGTCCGAGGCTTTGCGCGACCTGCTTGGCCACCGTGGTCTTACCTGATCCGGCCGGGCCGACGAGGAATACATTGACCTTGGCCGCCACGGCCATGCGCAGGGCGTCGAAGATCTGGTGGCGCCTGGAACCGCCGGGATGGGGCTTCGTGGCAACCACGACGGGTTTGTCGGCCACGGCCTCGGGCGCGGGCACGGGAGCCGGCTGAACCGGCGGCTGGGGCGGCTTAGGTTTATGCTTTTGCATGGCGGCGCGTGCCCGGTCGAGGCGGGTGATCTCTTCGATGATTTCCTTGCTGAACATTGGGTGGAGTTTTGGGAGTTTGGTCAGGGTCAGATGACGTTCACGTGGTCTGGCTGCCGGTGGGCAGGTGCCCGCCGACGTGGCAGACGACGAGGACCTTCCGGGAATCATCACGGTGCAGGTAGATGCGGATGACATTTCGCGCCCCTTGGCTTCCGCGTCCAAGATGAGCCTCCGCTAGGATTCGCTTGTCGCCATGGGTGAACTCGTAATGACGGATGCAGCGACCGAGCGTGGTCATCGAGCTGCGTGGGGTGAAATCGTAGCCTTGGGCTTTCATCACCTGCTCCCAGTTGCCACCGATGGACTCGCCGGCCTTCCACTTGGCCGCGAGCTGGCTCAGGGCATCCAAAGACTCGAACACCCAATCTGGATCGTGGTAGTCAGAGACTTCGGCGGTATCGAGCGCGTTACGATGCAGCTCGAGGACGTCATGATGCTTGGACCAAGCCTTCAGTAAGGCCGCCTGAACCGTCCAGCAGCTATGCTGTCCTGGCTTCCGCTCCTCGCCGGCCGTGACCTTCGATTTGCCGTCCAAGAGTTTAGCCAAGCTCCGGCTGTGGCTGGCTCGGGCAATCTGGATCGCTTCGCGGAGACCTTGGGCGTCGTCGCCGACAGGGATGACCTTGGCGACATGCCCGGGAACTCGTAGAAGAAGATGGCCGAGGATGAAATGTTCGAACCCTAGGGCGCGGATACGCTTCTTCGTGCGCTTGCCGACGCGGAT
>JBIKIO010000233.1:0-2502 GCA_044361555.1 Opitutales bacterium | reverse complement strand
TGAGGTCCGGCTTACCGAAGATGGACACGAAGTAGTTCTCGCTGTCGCGCTTCGGGCCCGAGCCCTTCTCGATCTCGAGGAGGAGCTGTTCGAGGGCCATGATCTGCTCGGCCTTCATGTGACCGCGGCCGCTGAGGGCGACGGAGAGGATGGCCTGGGCGAAGTGGCGCTGGCCGGGATTCATTTCCTTGAGCGGCAGGCCCTTGCGGACGGACGGCACGAAGATCCAGTTGGTGCGCTCGGCGTCATCGAAACCGAAGGTCGCCTTGGCCTTCTGGTCCGCGTTGAGCGAGCCGAGGAAGGCGGAGGCCGCGGAGGACAGCTCTTCGCCGGCGGTATGGCCGAAGGCGGGGACGGCGGCGGCCAGGAGGCCGAGCGCGCACAGGAGGCGGGTGAGGGAACGCATAGGGGGTGTCAGGTAAGGACAGGGGTGTAAGGGAAGGGTTCCCTGAGAGCCAGACAGGAATAGCGACGAAGTCGCCATTCCGTGCAAAAGTGCATCGGTGCAAAGGTGCAAAAGTGATAAAACAGGCCTCTTGGTAACCTGTATTAATGGGCGTGGGCTGATGCCACGTTTGCACCTTTGCACAGCGCAACGCGCGATTTGCACCTTTGCACGCGAAGCCCTCAGGCTTCGCATCTGGGCGCTCAGGCGCCCTCAGCCTCGCTCAGCTTCTGGGCGGCCTTTTCCCAGGCGGCGGTGGCCGTCTGCAGGGCGTTGATCGTGTCGCGGAGCCGGGCGTTCAATTGCGGGAGGTTCACGCCGCCGGTGTAAGTGGCCGGGTCGGCCAGCTCGGTGGTGATCTGGGCCTGCTTGGCTTCGAGGTCGGCGACCTGCTGTTCGCACTGGGTGACTTCGGCCTTCAGCTTACGGAGGTCCGCAGCCGAGGGTTTAGCGGGGGCCTTGGGCTTTTCGACCTTCGCGGCTTCTTCCTGCTTCGGGCGGGCGTCGGTGAAGCCGGCGGTGAGCGCCGCGCGCTCGTTGCCGGATTTGGATTTCTCGAGATAGTAGGCGTAGTCGCCGGAGTACTGGGTCAGGCGGCCGGAGTGCACGTGCAGCACCGTCTTGGCGATCTCGCGGATGAAGTGCACGTCGTGGCTCACGAAGTAGAGCGTGCCTTCGTAGGTCTTCAGGGCGGCGATGAGCGCGTCGATCGACATGATGTCGAGGTGCGTCGTCGGCTCGTCCATGAGCAGGAAGTTCGGCGGGTTGATCAGCAGCTTCACCAGCGCGAGACGGGATTTCTCGCCGCCCGAAAGCACGGCGACCTTCTTATGGACGTCGTCCTTGCGGAAGAGGAACGTGCCGAGCATGCCGCGGGCCTGCTGTTCGGTGAGGCCGTTCTCCGTGGTGCGGAGCTCCATCACGTTCTCGAGGACGGTCAGCTTCGGGTTGAGGTTGTCGACGCGGTTCTGGGCGAAGTAGCCCGTGATGACGTTGCCGCCTTCTTCGCGCACGCCGCTGTTGATCGGGATGACGCCGGCGAGAATCTTGAGGAGGGTGGATTTACCCGCGCCGTTGGGGCCGACGAGTACGGTGCGCTGGCCGCGTTCGCATTCGAAATTAAGGTCCTTATAGACGACGTGCTCGCCGTAGGCCTGCTGGACGTGCTCGAGCTTCATGACCTTCAGGCCGGAGCGCGGCGGCTGCGGGAAGCGGAACTGGATTTTCTTCAGGTCATCCTCAGGTTCATCGATCGCGACCTCCTCGAGGCGGGCGATCTGCTTCTCCTTGGACTTCGCGCGGGAGGCCATGGAGGCCTTGGCGCCGAAGCGGTCGACGAACGTCTGGAGGTGCGCGATCTCGCGCTGCTGGTTCTTGAACATCGCCTGCTGGCGATCCTTGCGGGCCACGCGCTCGAGGATGAAGTCGTCGTAGTTGCCGTTGTAACAATGGAGACGCTGGCCGCGCAGTTCGATCGTGCCGGTGCAAAGCGCATTGAGGAAGGCGCGGTCGTGCGAGATGACGACGAGGCCGCCCGGGTAGCGGGTCAGGTAGTCCTGGAACCAGAGCAGGGCTTCGAGGTCGAGGTGATTGGTCGGTTCGTCGAGCAGCAGGAGCGTGGGCTCGCTGACGAGCAGGCGGGCGAGGTGCGCACGCATGACCCAGCCGCCGGAGAACGTCTTGGCGAGCTTGTCGTGGTCGGTCTCGCGGAAGCCAAGGCCGGCGAGGATCTTCTTCGCGCGCGGCTCGAGCGTGTAGTCGATGTCCCAGTCGTCGTCGTTCTCGGGCTCGAGCTTGCCGCCGCTGGTGGCGATCTGAAGGATCGTCTCATCGCCGACGGGAGCGCTTTCCTGGGGAAGGAAGCCGAAGTTCGCACCGCGTTCCCACTCGATGAGGCCTTCGTCGGGCTGGTCTTTGCCGAGGATGATGTTGAAGAGGGTGGACTTACCGGCGCCGTTGGCCCCGACGAGTCCGAGCCGGTCCGTCCGCGCAATATTCAGCGAGACCTCCGCGAACAAGGTGCGGGGCCCGTAGGACTTGGAAAGATTGGCAATCGT
>JBIKIO010000001.1:0-101898 GCA_044361555.1 Opitutales bacterium | reverse complement strand
TCCCTAAGCTCCGCGTCGACTGAGGCAGGGATGACCGGCCCGGTCATCCTGATTTAGCTGCACCCTTTGCCCAGCAGCCCAATCACTAGGCAGATGAGCAGTAGCACACCGAACCCCTTGGCGATGCCAAGAAGGCATGAGCCGTATCCGCCGTTGTTCTGAGCGGTCTGATGGATGCCGAGGGCGATGCCACGGATGAGAACCCCGAAGCCTATCAGCATGATCCCGCCAGGGATGAGGTGCAGTGACTTAGGCAAAGCCTCAAAGAGTACCGCTCCCACGATCATGAGTCCGATGAATCCCCAGAAATGATCGGATCTTACAGGCATGGCTTGTTAGATTATCTTGGCCCTTATCCTGGCGGGGCAGAGGGCGATTTCTAGACCGGGGCACTGCTCCAATAGCTCTCGCATGGTTTTGTCGTCCTCGCGGCATACGGCGACAGACCTGACGCTTTGGGGCTTCTTCTTCTGAATCAGTTCACGCGAGAAGAACGCCTGACCCATCAGATACATGCCTAGGCGCTTGTTCTTGGACTGAATAACCACGACGTCTTTGCCTTCGATATCATGGTTGGTGTCCTTGGAGATTATAAATGGCCCATCCAGGATGACCAAGCCGTCCATGAGTCGGCGTGCGGTGGAGCCATCCTTGGTTTTTTCGACTGCGACGTACTCTTTGATCAGAGTTCCCTTTTTCAGGACTTCACGCCAATACCACTCGGTCATCGGGGTCTCGTGTTTGCTCATGTCCCTGTGGGTTCAGAACACGTCGACGACGGACACCCGTGACTTGAAGATGCCGATGAGCTTACAGCTGATCTTATCCGGGCTGAGGCCCGTCAGCTTGGCGATGGCCTCACGATAGTTGGTCATCTGGGACTCATAGGCCTTCTTGAGGCTTTCGTCTGATCCGTTGCCGGCTGTCTTGTAGTCGATGATCAGCGCGGATTTGCCTGGCACGATGTAGACTCGGTCGAAGACGGCTGGCGTGACCACGTCATGCTCGCGGTCGTAGACGACGGCCTTTCGTTCGACCCAGAGCACCTTGCCGAGGGCGTCCTCGATGAGGAGCTTCCTGATCGATTGATCTTCCAGGCAGCTCCTGATGCGCTGAAGAGCAGCCGCGTGCGTGGTCTCGTCGCCTGGTTTCACGGCGAACTTGGCTAGCTTCTGTTCGAAGGCGGCAAGATCGGTCCCGAGCAGCGCGAAGAGCTCGTGTACGTAGGTGCCGAGGCGTTTGCCGCCGGCGGGAGCCCCGTCGGCCTTCTGCTGTTGGAAGAAGTTGGTCGTCTCATGGTTCGACGGCTTCTTCTTGTCGGGACGGATGACGGCCTTGAACGCAACCTTGGGCTGCACGAGCCTGCGTTGTGGGGCGGGTTTGGCCTTGGCGAGATGGGAAGCCATGCAGGCTTCGGCCCAGGCGGTCGATTCCGTGTCAGGGGTGTCATGCCATGCGTAGAGCGATTTGACGTCGCCAGGGCAATTAACCTCTCCACCCGTCTTGTTTCTCAGGGCGGATTCGAGGAAGCAGGCGAAATCATGACCGCCGTGGTTGTCGGGGTGCTCGAAGTGGGTCTTGTCGAGTATTTGCTCCTTCTGTTCCTCGTCCTTGGGTTTTTTGGTCTTAAGCTTATCTTCGCTCAAGATGTTCGAAATCATCACCAGGCGGTATTTGGCGCGGGTCATGCCGACGTAGAGTTTGCAGAGCGCCCCGTAAGCGCCTTCGGCTTCGATGGCCTCGAGCGCTTGCGAGAGCGGCGGGATCTGTCGGGCGACCTTCGGGTTCATGCCGGCAAGAAGCCAGTTCGGCCGGAATAGCCGCTCGTCATAGAGGCTTTGCGCCTCTGCCGGATTCTCCGTGAGGTCTCCGGCCATCGAGGGAGTCATGTAGAGCATGTTGCCCCGCACATTGGCCATCTTGTGGTATTGGTCGTTGAGGCAGGGGAGGTAGACGAGGTCGTATTCCAATCCCTTGGAGCGGTGGATGGTCAGGACCTGGACCGAGCGACTATCCGCTGAGTCTCGCTGGTGGGAGTTTTCCGCGAACTGGATGAAGCCTTCGAGCTCCCGTTGTTCGGTCAGATCGTATTCCGCAGCGATGGTCCGGAACTGCCGGAGGCGTTTCGCCGAGAACTCATCCTCTTCGCCCAGTTTGACCGAGCTGGCCAGCCAGTCCACGACCGCCTCGGCGCCATGGGCGACGAACTTGTCGGCGACCTTGCGGCAGAGTTTGCCCCAGGCGGGCTTGCCGTCCTCGCCCAAGATGAGCGGCCGTGCCGCGGGGGACATCCAGGCCAAGCCACGCGCGAGGCCGTTGTCCGGGTGGGCCGTGACTTCGAGGATCGCAAAGAGTCCTGCCGTGACGGGATTATCCCTTACGACCGGCACGGAGTTCTCGTCGGTCGCCTCGATCTTGTTGGAGCGCAGTTGCTCGGCGATCTGGGCGGCGTGGTCATTGTTGGAGACCAGGATGGCGCACGTGACCCCGTTGCGGAGCCGGCGGGTCTTCTTGCCTTTCTTCGCTTCGAGGACCCCGCTGCGTTCCAGGTCTCCGGTGATCCATTCAGCCTGGGTGCCTACGGGATCGTTATCGACTCGGATCCTGTCCGTGATGCGGACCCAGACCGCCTGTCCGGTCTGCGGCGCCATGGGGTGGGCGCGCTGTTCCCGGAAATTCTTGTCCCAGTCCTTGGCGGCCAGTTTTGAGAAGTATTTCCCTAGGTCCCTCGTCTCCAGGCCTGACAGCAGGGAGTTGACCATCTTCAGGACCTGAGGCGAGCAGCGGCGGGTCTCGTTCAGTTCGGCGCTGATGCCGTTGGCCTTGATGCTTTCGTTAAGGTTGGCGAGCAGCTTACGGTTGCCGGAGCGCCATTCGTAGAGCGACTGCTTGGCATCGCCGACGACGAACAGGCTGCGGTCCTCGTTGTCCTGCAGGATCTCGTCGACGTTGCGGCTTAGGACGTCGAACTGCCTGGTGCCGGTGTCCTGGAATTCATCGAGCAGCCAATGCTTCAGTCCGGAATCCAGGCGGAACTGGATCTCCTCGATGGCCTCGTGGATGCGTTGTTGGTGCGCCTCGTCGGTGTCTCCTTCCGGTCGGCTCGGCCAACGGCTGAGCAGCGTCACGTAGTCGTTGAAGCTCAGCAGGCCTTTGCGGCGATTCGTCCGGTCATAGGCCTCCTCGAAGTGGGTCAGGCAGGCATACAGGGCCTGCGTGCGCAGGATCGCCGACCGGGTGGCCATGCTGAACAGATGCCAGACGACCGACCGGAGCGCCTGCAATTCCTCTGAGGACAGGAGGACTTTCTCGCTGTAATACTTAACTTCGAACGGCTTCGCTTCGTCGTGCTTGAGGGCGGCGGCGTATTTGTCCAGGAATCCGCCGAATTTGGCCGGATCGATCGCGCTGATCTTGGTGCATCGGGCGACCTCCTCGAACCCGTTGGTCAGCTGGTCTCGTCGGTAGGCGGGGTTTTCGCTGTCGGCGGATTTGCTGAGCGGGTATCGTCCTAGCGCCGCCAGTACTTTCTGCAGGTCCGCCTCCACCAACTGGCTGGGCGCGTCTACCTTCAGCTCGGCGGGAGCCCCGTTAGGCCAGATGGCTTCCTTGTTGCCCCAGGTCTGCCGGTGCGGTGCGAGCGTCAGCATGTCATGGTTGGCTTTCGCCATGCCCAGCAGGATTTCCGTGGGATTCGCCATGGACTTGCCATCGCTGAAAGCGGTCAGTTCGGCGCCTAGGTCGCCCAGTTTGCCTTCCGCCTCGAGCTTGTCGAAGAGCACGGAGACGGCTCGCTCGATCAAGGCGGGCGCCTGCTGTTCCGAGACCGTGGCCGGCTTGCTGGTCTCCAGTCCGAGTTCCAGGGCGAACTGATTGACCAGTCGGGCGAAGAAGCTGTCCAGGGTGCCCAGGGTGAGCTGGTCCGCATGCAGCACCAGTTCGCGCAGCTTGGCGGCGAACTTTTCCTGCGTGTGCACCTTAGGGTCCAGCACCAGAGGGTTGCCTTGGTCGACGCCTTCGGCCGAAGCATCGCCGCAGATGCCGAGGTGCTTCGCCTTGTCCGTCGCCGCGTCGCGCAGTCGCTCCAGCGTGCGTAGGTAGAATTCGGCCGCCGCCGCCCGCGTGAACGTCAGCGCGATGATTTCGTTGGGCTTGACCTTGTCCAGCATCAGCAGCCGCGCGATACGGACGGACAGTTGGTAGGTCTTGCCGGTGCCGGCGGAAGCCAGGATGGCGAAGTTGTTACCCATGGGGGAGTTGTTCATTTGGGTCATTTTCTCAGGCCTTTTTGACGACGCCGAGTTGAGTTACGTTCATGTAGTCTTCGGTGATCCGGCCGCTCAGCCCGGGCAGGATAGGATAGGGAGATGGTTTCAGTGAGGGTTTGAAGGACTCCGGGTCCTCCGAGATCAGCGCTTCCGCTACCAGGCACATGCATTCGACGGACTTCAGGCGGTATCGCTCAAAATCCTTCCACACTTGGACCGGATCTTCGTCCGGGTCGGATGAAATGCAGAAGTAGGCGACCTCGAGCGTGCCGGTCTTGACCTGGTCGTGGTGCGTCGTGAGGGCCCAATGGTAGGCCGGGAGTTGCAGGTCTTTCCAGCGGTATAGCTTGAGCTCGGGCACTTCTCCTTTCTTGAGTTTCTTCGGCATCTTTTCGGGAGGCAGCGCGAAGTCGCCGAGACCGATGCCGTTGGCGAACAGCCCTCCGCTGTAAAGGTGTTTGCTCATGGGGCTCTGCGTCCGGGCGAACGTCTTGTAGTCGTAGACACGGTAGCGCTTTCGTCCGTCCGGGCCGGGGTTGATGTTGCAGTCCAGTCGGTCGAAGCGACCACGCAACGTGAAGTGAGGGATCAGCCCATCTTTCTGCGGATCCTTGCCTTCGGGGAGCTTGCCCTCGGTCTCGATGATGCGCCAGCCTTCCGCGAAGACTTCGGCCTGGGCCTGGGCGAGTCTCCGCAGGCGGTCCAAGGCGATGCCTTTCTGGAGTTTCAGGGCGCTGCTCGGATTGCTGCCGAACCGTTCGGTGAAATGCTTATCCAGGTTGGCTTCCAGCACTTTGGCGATCTTCTCCGCATCGCCCAGGGCGCAGGCGGCCTTGTCGTGGCCGAACGCCTCGAGCGCGGCGTGCGTCATGGTGCCGAAGCCGGCGGCGTCGAGTTCCATCTCGCCATGCTTGGACTCCGACATGCCCAGCGCCTGCTTCATCCAGTATTGGGAGGGGTCCTCGAGGTAGGTCTTGAAGGCGGTGGCGCTGATCGAGCGACGGAGGCGAGTCAGCTTTTCTTCGGCCCGCTGATCGTCCGCCTGGAGGGTGAGGGTGGGGTCCAGCTTCATTGCGTCGCTCACGCTCCAGATCGGTTCCGCGCGCGGCACCTCGGGTTCGTCGAGCAGGTGGTCGAGCCGGCCGCGGTTCTTGCCTTCGCCCAGCAAGGTATCGCCGTCTTTCTCCGGGCTGAGCATGAGCAGGCGCGAGGGGCGCAGTCCTTCGTTCTGGGCGTTCAGGCGGGGGACGATGATGTCCAGGCGGCCGTTCTTGGCGCGCAGGCGTCGCACGAGTTCGAGGGCGTAGGCGGCGTTCGCGAACTCACGGGAACTGGTCGACAGTCCGAGGGTGGCCCGGAGGCTGCCGGGGAGGAACGGGTGGGCGTGACGGGATCCGGGGATGAGTTCGTCGGTCATGCCGAAGATCACCATGTGCGGGACGGGCTCCCAGGGGATCTCCATCCAGCCCGGGAGGTTGACGGCGTGCCGATCCATGTCGCCGCGGAAGGATTTGCTGCCGGCTGCGTTCAGCGCCAGTCGGACGACGTCCGTGGCCTGCAGGGACTGCTCCGGCTTGGATGGCTTCAGGGCCTCGAGGATGCCTTCGATGGCGTCGATGACGTCTTCGGCGAACTTGGCTTCCGCGGGCGTCTTGGCGTCGTCGCTGAAGGGGATGGCCAGACTGAGCAGTTCGCTGCCGAGCTGCGACCACGAGGCGGATTGCAGGGCGCCGACCTTGGCCTGGGCGAGGCTCAGGACGGCCACGCAGTCCCTGACCTGCTGGTTGCGGATCTTCTCATGGGACTCGATCTTGTCGTCGACCGGCTGGGACTCGGCGAAGCGGATCGTCTCCGCCAGCGCCTGCGGAGGGGTGGCGGAGCTGACGGCGTCCAGCAGGCGTTGCATGCCGTGCCAGCCGAGGGCCGTCTTTTTGCCGTCCTTTTCGGTCTCGATCTTGCTCAGGCCGAGGTGGGTGGCGACCTGCGGATGCAGGACGCAGCGACGCAGATTGGCGAAGGAAGCATCGTCGACGAAATCAAGCAGCGCCCGCATCGCGTGATGGATGCCGTGGTTGCGGTGACGGCGTCCGAGGGGATTGGCGGTCTCGATCAAGGGTTTGTCCTCCGCGGTCCGGCCCAGCGAGTGCAGCGACTTGGTGATCAGGCTGGGGTGCGTCTCCCGGTCGCACGGCACGACCGCGAGTCGGCCGCGCGTGTCGATGGCTCCGTCGGTGGTATGGTAGGTGTCGATGAGCTGGCAGAGCATGTCTAGGCCGTCTTCCGGCTTGCGCACCACGTGGACGGTCGAAGCGAAATCCTTCCACGGAGTGCCGAGGCCTTTCGTCCAGACCTCTTCCTTCGGTCGGCCCCATTCGTTGAACTTGTCCGCGTCGGTCTTCTCGTCGGCGGCGATCAGTACGTTGATCCGGGCCGTGGTGAGGCGGTTCTGCAGGGCTGTCTCCAGCAGCGGCTGCGGGTCGATCACGCAGGCCAGCCAGACGGTGTCGATGCCTGCGGGCAGGGAAGGGGCCATGGCGACCTTCAAGCGGTGCAGGTTGTGGTCCGCGAAGCCATTGCTGCCGAGTTGGTTCAGGTAGAGCTTCTCGAGGGTGGCGAGCGCCTTCCAGCGCTTGACGCGGCTCAGGCTGCCATCGCCCTTGGGCGAGGTGCGGATGATTTCGGCGACTTCATCGAAGCTCAGCCCGGATGCGGCGGCGTTCAGTTCATCGCGCAGCTTCATCAGGTCCTGGCCGAAGGCGATGGCGCCCTCTGACTCGAAGGGCCCCTTTTGCTTGGCCGTGAAGAGCGCGGCGAATTCTTCGCTGCTTCGGTCGATCTGGCGGGTCAGGACTTCCACCCAGGCGAGCAGCATCGCTTCCTTGCTGGCTGGTTCGTCGTCCATTTCCTGGTCGGGATCGTCGGTCGGCTCCGGTTTCTGCGACAGGAAGTGGTGCGGCGTGGTGATGCGCGGCATCATCAGCGCGCCTGCCTGCTTGGCGAAGGCCTCTTGGATGAGGCGGCCGGCGAAGGCCGAAGGCGCGATGATCAGATGGTTGCCGAGGTCACGCAGTCCGTCCTTGGCGGGATGGGAACCTAGGATTGTCGAGGCGACGGCCTCGGCCAACGGGTTTTCCCAGCCGATGAATGTGCGTGACGGAATGGCGGACTGCTTCGACATGGCGAATGATTGGGGTAAGGCTCTGGTCTACCCGGGGATGGCCCCGGCGCAACCTTGGCGAGTGGGGGAGGGCGGATTATTATCATCCTGCCAGGCCCGGGCCGAACGGGTCTGGCTTGACAGCCTCGGCCACGGGCGAACCCGCCTGTGTCGGGCGGCCCATTTGCTTCGCCGAGATACATTTCAAGAACTTACCCAAGGACAAGGATAAGGTGATGGACCCGGATAAGCACCGTAACCTTTACCGCACCAGGTTCCCGATCCAACGGGAGACCGTGCCCGCGGCGGATGAAGCCCTCGACATAGCATGCGAGCGTCTCGGATTGGATCGAACTCTCGTTCATGGGTTCGTCGATAACAACCCCAAGATCGGTGCCTCTTGCTATGCGGGTATCCGCGGGAATGCCGTCGTCTTGATGACATCTGGGGCCATTGAAAGATTCACCATCCCGGAAATGACCTATGTCTTCGGCCATGAACTCGGCCATTACATACTTCCTGACCGTGGGCTAATCGGCCAACTCCCTGACGGTATGCCTTCGAGCATGGAGGATGCTATCCTCCATCGAAAACTTGAGATATCCATGGACCGCTTCGGCATGGTGGCCTGCCAGGATTTCAAGGTGGCCGCCGTCGCCTTCATGAAGCTAAACTCAGGACTCGGCGCTCAGCATATCACGGAAGACGTGGTCAGTTACGCCAAGGAGGCCATTCGTGGCTATGTGGAGGATCACTCCGAATACATTGATGAGGCCTACAGCACGCACCCTTCGTTGTATGCGCGCATTCGCGCCCTCAGCCATTACTCCGAATCGGAGGAATTCCTTAAGCTCATCGGCAAGAAGGGCGGGAAGCCGCAGGCCGAAGTCGACGCCGAGGTTGAGAAGGATCTGCATGCCACGCTTGATTACTATGCCGGAAGGCTGATGGATGACGTGATCGGAGCGGTAAATAATCACCTAGCGGCGGCGCAGGTACACTTCGAGGGCAAGTGCGAACTGGGTCGCTATGGCTTCAATCCAAAGTTCAAGCCCGATGAGGATGTAGTCCGGGCAATCGTTGGCGAGATCCAGGAGAAGCCTGCCGACAAGAGGGACGACGATGTGTACCTACGGCTCAGTAATCTCATCCGTCAGTCCGTGCTGCGATGCCCATATCGGATGCATCAGCACCTTGAGGAGCTCTTGCCGCGATTGGCTGATACGAAGTTCAATGAGACAGCCCAGAAGTTCGCCAAGGGATTCAAGGATAGCCTGATCAAGCATAGGTCCGGCGAGCAGATCTGAACGCGCTCGTTCAATGCTTCCCTAGTATCCTCACGCTTGGCTCCGTCTAAGAGCAATATACCATTGCCCAGCACTTCGCTTGCTTGCGGAGCATCCGTTGCATGACTGTACGCATCCCTGTGCAGGCGCTTAAAAGCGTTAAGTTTTATGACCCTTCGAGGAGTTCCCCAGGTATGAGGTGCTCAAGTTTCCAGATAATTGCTATGGGTCTTTCACCTTTATGCTCAACATGGTTAGCTTTGCCTAGGTATTGAAAAGGTGCGGTCACCGGACCAATGGAGCGGTTGCTTCGGACGAATAGATGGATGGAGTAACCCCTTGAGGCATGATTGATCAAGTTTTGTCCAGTTTCCGAATCCTGGGTAGTATTTGACTGCGATTCCCAATGGAAAAGTTCTCTGCTTATCGGATAGTCTCGGTACATGGTCGAGGGTGAGAAGTCTCTATCTGACTTGTTTATGGTAATTAGTAAGGCGTAGGCCTTGCACCAATGGAACGGTAGGACTCCGACTTGTTTCTGACCTGAACCTTCGAAGATATCCCTGCCGAAGGCAGCCTGGATTTCATCATTTCCATAGTGGGCGTGAAGCTCCAGGGGGAGGTCTGCGTACGGACGTAGACCTAGGGTGTTAGTGACCCCAAGCTTGTACTCAGCTACTTCGGCGATGTCGGCAAGCCCTCGGGGGTTTGATTTCAGTCGATTGAAAGTATCCGACTTATCGGTCATCCCTAACTTATTGCCAGGCTTCTGCCAGATTAAGCCATGGAGCATGATAGCGGCCCGATCGCCAGAGGCGATCATGCCTAGCCCGGATTGGGGCAATCCTTTGATGGCCTTCAAATAGTTGGGGCCGGTTGCCTGTGCGATGCGTTCTGCCGCCTGCTTTAGGGGTTCGTAGTCTGGTTCCGGTTCGGCGACTAAACCGAGTGCTTCGTTCTTCCATGCGCTCCACGATTTAACGTCAAGAAGCCGGGCAGGGTCGATTTCGTAGGTATGGATGTAGTTGCCGAAAGTAAGTCGTTTTCCGGTATCCTGTTCGAAGGTAGCTACCGTTTCCTTTACGTAGTTCTTGAGGTTCGAGTAGGCCGCTTTGATGTTGGCGACAACCTGCTCCATGGCCTGGGCTTCCAGTTGGATGGAGCAACCGGCTGGCACATGCGGAAAACCTGACTCAACCTCTTTCTTGATGTTGAAGCGGCGACCCGAGAGTAGCGCGGCGAACTTTCGGTCAACGCGGTATTTCTTGTGCATCTGCGCTACGAAATCTAACACGACGAGACATTCCTTTCCTTTTGCATGGCGTAGGCCTCGGCCAAGCTGTTGCAGGAATACGGTCAGGCTGTCTGTTGGGCGCAAGAATAGGACGAGGTTTGCCTCGGGGATATCGACCCCTTCGTTGAATAGGTCTACGGTAAAGATGAATTTCAGATCCCCTGATCTAAGTCGCTGGACGGCAGCCTTACGAATTTCGTCATTTGTCTGGCTCGTGAGCGCGATGGAGGGGATTTGCTTCTCATTGAAGCTCTGGGCCATGAATTCGGCATGCTTGATGCTGACGCAGAAACCAAGGCCTTTGACTCCACCTATGTTACCAAAGCTGTAGCGCTCGAGTGCCGACAGGATCGCTCCTAGGCGTTGACTCGCTGTGGCATTGTCTTCGACGTAGGCCTTTTCGAGTGCCGACGTCTTGTACCTCCCTTGTTCCCAGAATGAGTTGTCGGCGAGGCTGACAGGGTCGGCTACGCAAAAGTATTGGAAAGGGCAGAGGAGCTTTTCTTCCAGTGCTTCGGGCAGGCGAAGCTCGGCTGCGATCCGGTTATTGAATAGCGGTAAAATTGAGTCGCCGTCCATGCGCTCCGGGGTGGCGGTCATTCCGAGGAGTATCTTCGGTTCGAAACCACCAAGGATCTCGGTGTAAGTATTGGCAGCTGAATGGTGGGCCTCGTCTACGACGATGAAGTCGTAGTAGTTGCGGCCGAGCTTTTCCCAGATACGCCGCGACTGTGCGGTCTGCACCGTGCAGAAGAGGTGATCCATGTTTTGGGCTTCGCCGGCTGACCCACCCATGAGTTCGCCAAAACCTGTATCCTTGAGCACGTGGCGATAGGTCTGTAGGCTCTGATTAAGGATCTCTTCTCTATGTGCGAGGAAGAGGAGCTTTAGTCGCGTACCGCCACTTGCGTCGCAGAATGCTTTGTAATCGAAAGCAGAGATCACCGTCTTTCCCGTTCCCGTCGCGGCTACCAGGAGGTTGCGATAGGACCCGCGAACCGAACGCTCGGCTTGGAGTGTGTCTAGGATCCGCTGTTGGTATGCCCGTGGGGTGACGTCGAAAAGAATGATCGATTGGCCTGGGGTGGGTTCGGTTCTTCCGGCGATCAGCGCATCTTTGAGCTTCTTGGCATCCCTCTGCTGATGGTAAGTTTGGAATCGAGGGTCATTCCAGTAAGTCCCAAATTCGCCTTCGAAGGCCCTCAGTATGTTGGGGAGATCAGTTTGGGTGGCCTTGAGATTCCATTCCAATCCCCCGGTCATTGCGGGATTGGACATGTTGGAGGATCCGACATATGCGGTTGAGAAGCCGCTGGTTCGCTCGAAATAGTAGGCCTTCGCGTGAAGTCGGGTGCTATTAGTGTCGTAAGACACCTTGATTTCAACGTTGGGGTATCCAGAGAGACGCTCGATCGCTTCTGCGTCTGTGGCCCCCATGTAGGTCGTCGTGATGATTCTGACTGGGATATTGCGATTTCTGAGGTCCTTGAATCCCTCTTCGAGGATCCGTAGTCCGGAGTTTTTGATGAAAGAGACCAGGATGTCGACGCGGTCAGCGGAGCGCATCTCGGCAAGCAGTTCGTTGCTTAGCTGAGGCTTTGCCGGTGCGCCGGTAAATAGCGCGCTTTGGCTTAGCGGGGTAGACGGAGGGGGCGGTAGCGCGTTACGACCTAAGGCTCGAACGCCTTGGAGGAATTCGCTGCTAAGCTCAACCTTGTCCGCAGCAAGTCCAGGGTTGAAACGTTCGAGGGTGGCTAAGATGGCGTTGACCACCTCTAGTTGCTTCGTGCGGGCGTCGTCTTCGTCGACGGAATTAAGTGTCTGAAGGGTGAGTGCGTTGAGGAATTGCGCGAGTAGGGCGGGGGCGTCGTCTTTTCCAAGCTTTGCGCGTTCATGTTCCAGGCCTGATGCCTTGAGCGCATCACTAAGTCTCTGCGTGATGATCGCCTCGTATAGTCCTGGCCTGATCTCGTTCATGGACTCTAGCTTTGAGCTGCCGGATCTTAGATCCAGGAGATTGTTTGGGCTGGTTTAATATTTTATTGTGGCAGCCAGCGGGGTTTGCAGGGTTATTGATATGGTTGATGCCGCGCTAAATCGGTTGAATAGACTGAAAGTCGCTAAGAACCGAAAAGGGATGGCGCCGAACAAGCCGCTGTTGGTGTTAGCGATCTTGGACTTGTTCGAGGAAGGGCTGATTGGTTCGGATGGCCTGGTTCATAAGGATGCCCAGCTGAACCTGCGGTTTCGGTCCTATTCCCCGATATGCGCCCCGCGCCGGGGTAATGCCATCGATCTGAACCTTCCGTTCCGGCATTTGGCTTCCGACGGGATTTATACCCACGTGGGGGACGAGGAAAGGGTAGCGCGCCTAGATCCTGTTTTGCTTGCCCGGTTCATTGACCCGCGCTTACGCCAGGAGGCCCGACGGCGGATTGTAGCCACCTACTTCCCCGCGGACGAACAAGTGGCCTTATGCGCTGCCCTAGGCATGCCAATGCCGTCTTCGGATGAGTTGTCCGAGGTCCGCCAAGATCAGGCCGCCTACAAGGCCCAGCTTAGCCGGGGCCGGGACGCCCGTTTCAAGGTCTCCGTCATCTCGGGCTACTATTTCACCTGTGCCCTGACGGGTTACCGCCTCATCGCGTCAAAATCGACTTACGTGCCGCTTGAGGCCGCCCACATCCACGCACACTCCCAGAGAGGCCCTGACAGCCCCGACAATGGCCTAGCCCTGACCCCGACCGCCCATGACCTTTTCGATGCCGGCCTTTGGACCATCGACGACAATCTGCGTATCCAGGTCGCCAAGTCCAACATCGCCGAGTCCATCCTGCCCGGCGGGAGTCATTTTAAGCTCTCCGACTTCCACGGCCGCTCTCTCTCGTTCGCGCCACAGGCCGCCCTTCGCCCCGATCCAGCGCGCATCGCCTGGCACCGCCGGAAAGTTTTCGGAATTATGTAGGGCCCGGTTCTTTTCGCAATGCCGCCAATGAGAGATGAATCAATGTAGGTTAATATTTATTATATAAATATCTATTCCTGGCCTGGACAAATTGTAGTTCCGTGGGAAAGTATGTTCATGTCTGCTAATTGGACGTTTACCCTTAAGGCCAAAAACGAAAAGACCCGGAATCCTGTTTCGGGTGAGTTTTTTGCATCGGATGCTATCAAGAACGCCGGTGAGGCGTTGATTCGCGAAGCCATCCAGAACTCCCTGGACGCACGACCTGACCGTCCGAACGGACAGGCTCAGGTCCGCATCTATGTCTCAGGCGCAGCCAAGGCTCTTCCTCCGGCAGCCCATCAGAAATGGTTCGGCTCTGCCTGGTCTCATTATCTTGCCCCAAAGAACGGTCTTCGCCCTGGTAAGGCTACTCGTGATAAGAAGTGTGGGTTTCTGGTTTTTGAAGACTTTGGCACCACCGGCTTGATCGGAGACTGGGAGCAGACCGATGTCATCGAGGGTGCTAAGAATGCCTTCTTCTATTTCTTCCGCGCCGAAGGGGCGACGGAGAAGTCCGCGGATCAGCTCGGCCGCTGGGGCATTGGTAAGCAGGTCTTTCCTCGTTCGAGTCATGCGCAGACTCTTTTTGGTTACTCTGTCACTAAGGAACACCCGAACGGCTTCCTTATGGGCAGCTGTATCCTCAAGTATCATGAAGTAGACCGTAAGGTTTATAGGCCCGATGGTTATTTCAGCAAACCCATCAAGCTCGAAGGAGGTGACCAAATCAGCGGCCCGATTACTGATGAATCCTTGCTCGCCGATTTCCGCGGCGACTTCAACCTTAGCCGTAAAAACGGCCAGCCTGGTCTCAGTGTCGTTGTTCCCTGGCTAGATGAAGGGGAGGAGGGGTCCTCAGGCTTCGACCAGGATAGTCTATTGATCGCTATTCTTGATGGTTACTACCTACCGATCCTTGAGGGTAAACTTGAGGTCGCGCTCGAGGACGAGGACGGCGTCATTCGTATTAAGGCCGACAACTTCTACAAAATCCTCTCCGACCTCGCCGCCAGGCTTAAGGCCGATGATCGCCGCCAGAAATTGCTCAATCGCACTCGTGCGCTTGTACGTCTGGCGCAGTCGATGATGGAATCGACTCCAGTCACCTACGTTCTCCCTGATTGTGATGCGACCAAGGCAGGTTGGGCCGAGGGCATGCTGCCGGAGGAACTTGGCAAATCTATCCGCACCTCGCTTGCCGAGGGGCGACTCGTCCAGGTGAAGGCAGCTTTGACGGTTCGTAGGAAGGATAAGCCTGATATACGCGATGAGTTCAGTTGCTTCATGATTAAGGACGAGGCTTTCAATGATAGGCCATGTCACATCCGTGAGGACCTCATCATTTCGAACGTGACCAGCAGCCGTGCGAATGGTTTCGCCACCATCGTGAGAATCGAAAAAGGTGCGCTGGCTAATCTTTTGGGAGATTCTGAAAATCCGGCTCACACCGAGTGGCAACCCTCCTCGCAGAACTTCAAGGACAAGTATGTTTACGGCGGGATGGTGATCAAGTTTGTCGCCGACTTTGCGACGGAGCTGCTTCGCCGTGTTCACTCCAGTTCCAACCAGATCGACAAGGACATCCTGCGCTCCTACTTCAACGATCCTGGCCCTGAGACCCCCGATGTCGAAAAACCGCCACGTAAGGAACCGAAGGAGCCCGATGATCAGCCAGGTCCTATTCCCCCTATTCCGCCAGACCTTCCCGACCTGCCGCCTAAGGCGGAGGTGCGCATCATTCCGTTAACGGATGGATTTACAGTGTCGGCCACGGGTTGGCCGGTGGATTCCGGTGCCAATGTAGAGATTCTTGCTGCTTACGAGACGGCCAAGGGGGATCCCTTTAGCCGTTATCAGGAGTATGACTTCGATTTCAAGGGCAAGGCTTTGAAGCGCGAAATCGAAGGTGCCAACATCGTTTCGGCCGAGGGCAACCGCATCGTCATTTCGATCACTGCACCTATCTTCCAGGTCACGGTCAAAGGTTTCGACGTCAACCGTGACCTCGTCGTTCGTTCTAAGATTCTCGAAGCCAAGGAAGCGCTCTAATCGCCATGACTATTCGCCGTATCAATTTCCTTAAACGAAAGAAAATCGTTGGGAATAAAATCAACATCCAGCTTTCCGTCGTCGGCGCAACCAAGCGCTTTTCGATTTCAGCTGACCTCGCCGAATATGCCTTCCCGGCAGGTTCTTCGATCTTCGTCGACGTAACCCAGTCCTCGATGGAAGCCATCCGTTTTAATTTCGGGACGGTTGGTTCTCCGGCATTCCGCGAGGAGGATATCTCTCGACTGACCGGCGAGAGCGTGGTGTTTAACCTCTACGTCATCGACTCTGCTACGGCCCAGAAACTAGGCGTGGCGGAGGCCATTCGTATCAAGAGCCAGGATGGAAAGCTGGGCGGCTCAAATTCCTTACTTCCTGTGGATGGCACCAAGGAGCTGGGCGGTATTCTCTGGCGCGTTGATTTCGACATCCCCGGTGCCGAAGGTGCCAGCGACGCCCCTGTGCTTCGGGTCGACAAGCACGCTTCACTTAATTCGGCTTCGGAGTTCCTTAATAGCCCGGTCCATTCCGCTCTCATCCTGCCTGCGGCGATGAGGCTTATTCTGGCTAAGATTCTGCTTGAGGGTGACGCCTTCGAGTACGATCCCACCTCCGCCTCCTGGAGGCACGCATGGGTACGCTTTGCCATCACCCAGACAGGTGACGCACTGCCCGAAAAAGAGCAGGAGGCTGACCTCCCTGACTGGATCGACCAGGCTTGCGCTGCTTTTTCACGTCGTAGCCAGCTCCACGACGGCTTCCTTAAGCATATCGAAAAATGAACATCCGACGATTCAATCAGCAGGGCGTGGATGCGTTCCGCGAGTATCTGCGTCAAGCAAAGCTGGACGCAAAAGCCAAACTGCCCGTCCAGCCTGTCCCGGTCGAACTTCTCACCAGTGATACGACATCAGAACCTACGACTTATGTCATGCCCACGTTGCCTGAATTTTTCGTGACGAAGATGGACCTCGCAAGCTTCGTCGATCGCGTCTTTCCGCGCAACAAGTATGACGAAATCAGAATCGATGTCGCGATGTGGACCTGGCTTGCCGCCTGCATGTTCGATCAAATCACCAACGGTCGTAAGAAGCTCAAGGAGGAGCGCGCCTACGTTGCCGGCCTGAGCTTCCAGGAGTTCTATCGCCACCTTGTCCTCGGGCCTTATTTCATCTTCTTCAATGCCAAGGAGGATTTGTCCCGTGTTCAGGTCCTGCTTTATGACGATCCCACGACGATGAACGAAGTTATGGTGCAATTCGGCTCATATCAGACACTCATGCAGAACAAAGGCCTCCAGGCGGTGGTGCAGCGTCTGTATTACGACCCAGAAAAGGGACGTATTAAACGCGGCGCAGGCGGTAAGGAGGCCGGTACACCACGTCGCCTCATGGATTTCTTCCGTCAAATCGAACTCAACTACGACCTCCAGAGCGTTAGCGAATCCAGGTTCTGGGATATGATTCCGGCCGAGTTCTCGAAGTTTAAAACTACCTGAATTGGTTATGCCTAGCGGCCCGCTTGCGGTAAGGGATTTCTTGGGCATAATGGGCGGATGAAGATCGTCGCCAAGGAAGAGTATGAGTTCAGGTGGGTCAGCATCTGGGTGGGGGACTTCGAGAGCCACGACGAGCTTCAGGCTAGGGCCGAGGCGGTGCTGATGCCGGAGGTCGATGGGCCGGACTACGACTTCGAGGGCCTCGCGGAATGGACTGGCGGAGGGGGTGATTCTCTCACGCTGGCTGACATGATGACCGACAATTTTATGTGGACGATCTACGACGTCCCGCCCGTCTTGGCCGCCGCCGAAGCCCTGGGTGTCGGCAAGGTCAACGGCTTCATCCAGTTCAATCACACGCGCTGCACCGCCGGCCCCCATGATTTCCCTGGTTTCACCTTCCTGGGCTCGTTCCCTTGCTGGGCGAACCCGGAGACGTAAGACGAGGACGAATAGGCCCTAAGCCTTGCCTGAGGGGCCCTGGTAAGCCATTGATGGGCCATGGCCCGCTGCATCCCCGACGTCATCCCTGCCGCCCAGCATCATGAGGAGGAGGCTGCTTTGTTGGTACGCTTCCGGACGGAGCTGCCGGATGAGTTCATCATCCTGCCTTGCCTGGAGGTACCCTATAATCAGGCCGGTCGCGATTCGGAGGCGGATTTCGTCATCTTGCACCCCCGGGGTCGTCTGGTCCTGGAGGCCAAGGGCGGGGAGATTCGTTGCCTGCAGGGGCGCTGGGAGCGAAAGAAGTCCGGTAAATGGAAATCCTTTCATCCACCTTTCTTTCAGGCCCGGGATAACTCCTACGAGATCCGCGATTACCTGAAACGGTCCTTCGGCAAAGAGGCTCCCGAAGCCGGGATGCCTTTCAACCACGTCGTGGTCTTCACGGGCATCGATTTCAATGTCGAGACGATCGAGATGCCCGACGCCCGGCTCATTGATCGCACGGAACTGGCGAATTCAGATCTGCTGAAGATCGTCAACCGGCTGTTGGATGACACGGAGCAGCGCTACCTTGCCCGCTTCCCGGACCGGACCTTGCCTCCGCCCCTGAGTGATAAGCAGTTGTTGGCAATCGCGGATAGGCTGCGCCCTGAGGTCCGGATGACCTCCAATCTTACTCCCGACTCTTTAGAGCGTGAGCTCATCCGACTTTCTTCGACCCAGCTCCGCGCCTTGGACGCCGCTACGCAGAGCAAGCGCCTTCGCATCACGGGCGGCCCGGGTTCCGGCAAGACGCTGCTCGCCCTGGAGGTCTGTCGTCGTGAGCTTGCGGCGAATCCGGCCCTCAAGATCGGGCTGGTCTGCTTTAACCGTCACCTCGGCGCCTTCTTGGTCGATGTCGCGAAGGCCGATCGGCTGGAGGGTGTCACCCCGGGGTCTTTCTACCTGCATCTCGACCGTATCCTCGGAGACGTCGCCGACGCCAAGGCGACCGATCCTGCATATTTCCAGCAACGCGTCCGGTCGGCCCTCGAAATCGCCCAGCGTACGCCTGAGGCGGAGAAGTTCGATCTGCTCGTGGTCGATGAGGGGCAGGACTTCCGCGACGACGGCGACAAGCTCGCCCTCTTTGACGCCATGCTGAAGGGCGGCCTCGCCAAGGGCCGCTGGCGCTGGTTCGAGGACCTGGATCAGATTCTCAGCCCTGAGGCGACTACGCCGCCTTCCGCGGCCCATCAGGCCCTGCTGGACTGCCTGGATGCTTATGGTCAGGTCGAAGTGGCCTGCAATTGGCGAAACACTGAGCAGATCGCCCAGGCGGCCGCCAAGGTCATGGGTAGGCCGACGCCTCCCAGTTTCGGCGTCCAGGGCCCGAAGGTCACCCCCGTGGATTCTCGCCCAGGTCGTGACTTCGATCTCTTGGTTGCCGTGCTTGGGCATGACAAGCTTCGCGCCTATCGCCCCGAGGACATTATCGTCCTGAGCATGAAAGGGGCGGGGAAGGAGTCCTTTGCCGGTAAGGCCGAGGCCGCCGGCTATCGCCTCGTCCCGTATGATGCCAACGTCCCTTACGAGGAGGGCACCCTCCGGACCTCGACCGTCTTCAAGTTCAAGGGCATGGAAAGCCACGTCGTCATCCTGATGGACGTCGATACGCTCGCCACCACCCGCGACAGGCGCAAAGCCTACGTGGGCATGACCCGTGCGAAGTATGACCTCTACGTCCTCGGCCAGCCCGAGGCCCTGGCACTGATCAGGGGATAATGGGTCTGCTGTTATGGAATAAAGAAACCGCCCTAGGAGTGATCCGTGGGCGGTTATTTCATGAGCTCGGGATCTCCCCACGCCGAATGCCTCGAAAGGGTGCGTCGCGGGGAGTACCTTCGCCCAATGAACTCGTTATGCCAGCCCTGGCTTAGTCCGCAAGGGGGCACCAAGTTGGTTCTTTCTTCTTGATCTCCAATCTGGTTACCTCAGTATTGTCGTATGGCTAACAAGTCGTCACCTCTCAAGGTCGCTGAACTCTTCGCGGGCGTAGGCGGTTTCCGCGAAGCCATGGTCGCGCTTAATCAACAGGAAGGCGCTGAGGTGTTTCGGATGGTTTTTTCGAACCAGTGGGAGCCCTCAGAGGCCGCTAAGAAAGGCGAAGAGCAGTTTGCTAACCGCGTCTACATCGCGAAATTTGGACACGAAGGTCACTATGCCGATGACATCCATAAGGTGTCCGACATCCAGGGGCCTATTCCCAAGACTGTGGTACCCGACATCGACCTCTTGGTCGGTGGCTTTCCTTGCCAGGACTATTCCGTGGCGAAGCCGAAGAATGTCGCGAAGGGCCTCCGTGGTCCCAAGGGCGTCCTTTGGTGGAGTATCGAGCGTCTGCTTGAGGAGCGTGAGCCTGATTACGTTCTGCTTGAGAACGTGGACCGACTAATCAATTCACCGGCCAATAACCGCGGCCGTGACTTCGCGGTCATCCTTAAGGGATTCCAGGAACTGGGGTACGGCGTCGAATGGCGCGTCATCAACGCAGGTGAATACGGCTTCCCGCAGAAGCGTCGGCGTATCTTCATCTTGGCCTACAAACTAAAGACAAGCCAGGGCAAGGCGCTCAAGGCCTCTCTGGATGAGCCGGCGGCGGTGCTGACCTCAAAGGGCGTGCTCGCCAAGGCGCTGCCTTGCGTCTCGGAGGAATTGATACCTGAGGTCTTCAACCTGAACAAGTTCGAGACCGACGTCGACGTGAAGGATCGTTACGCTGAAGACGCCTCTCCCTTCCTGTCTGCGGGCTTCATGCTTAATGGTGATGTGCATACTCTGCAGGTCGACCCGGTCATGAAGGGCAAGCCGACCTTCCTCCGTCACCTGCTGGTGAAGACCGGCCAGGCCTTCTATCCTTCGACGGCTGCTAAGTTCAGCATTCCTTCCGAGGACTCCGCACATTGGGCTTACGCCAAGGGCCGTAAGAACGAACCTCGCCGTAAGCAGGTCGCCCTTGTCGGATTCCTTAAGTCCCAGCTTAAGGGAGAGGGTAAGGCCACCAAGCTTGAGCTGACCGAGGCGGCCAAGAAGCTCCCCGGGCTACTTTTGATGGACCATGAGATGGGCGTCACTTTTGAAGGGCGTGAGGTGAAGGTCCGTCTCGCTCGTGAAGAACTGAACTTTAAAGTAGCCTCCTTGATGGGTAATCGGGCCAATCCGCTGCGCCCCAATCTCATCAGCCGTTCGGACGTGAAGTTCGTGTTGGATGACGAAGTGATGTGCCGTGAGCTCGAAGCTCACGTTGCCGGTATCGTCGCCGATCGCGCGATCTCACTCCTGGCGCTCAAAGATAAGGCCGAGCAAGCGAAGCTCCGGAAGGGGCTTGGTGCGAAGGTGCGCCAGGCTATTACGGCTTTAGTCGGCAAGAATCCTTCCGTCCGGGTCACCGTCGGCGAAGCCGAACTGACGCTCGACCGGGATACGGTTTCAGGGGCCAGCTTCGCCTACGGCTATAAGGAGGGTGGCATGGCCTTCCCTGACCCGCTGGACGCCCCTGGGCGCACGATTATCACCTCCGAAGGCGGTGCTTCCGTTTCCCGCTTCAAGCACGTCATCTGCGAAGACTGTGCCAAGGCCGGCAAGAAGCTGCCCCATGACTGTGGTAAGGATGGCCAATTACGTCGTCTCTTCCCCCGCGAGCTGGAGGCGATGAACGGTTTCTCGGCGGCGCATTCCCAAGCCTGCGAGCAGCTGAAGATTTCGGACGGTCGTCGCGCCTTCTTCATGGGTAACGCCTTGGTGGTCGGGGTCGTGGAGCGTATCCTGAAGGCCTTGGTGTCATAAGGGCCTTATTACGCTGGTCGGGCGGGGGCTGGTTTCATAAGAAGCTTATGTGCCAGGCGACTTCCTTTTCGACCCGCTGCCGTATGACCCCGCCGACCGGGCGTCCTGCCTGCGCCATGCGCGTAGGCTGCAGGCCGCCGGGTCTTTGCGTGAAGCCATTCATGACTGCGTCCCGCTGGAGCAGCAGCCGAACGTCTTTGCGAAGGTCGGCGCCATTCTCAGCACCGGGGGCAAGGGCGTGCTCGGTAATGCGATCGAGGCCGGCCATTTCTATTATCTCCCGAACTCCTCCTCCGAACCGGACCTGGAGTGGGCCGAACTGAAGTGCACCGGCTTGCTGCCAGACGGCGATGGCGGCCATCGGGCCAAGGAACGCCTAGTCATCTGCATGATCAATTACGGGGGTGACCCGGATTCGAAGATTCCTTGCGTGATCGAAGAGACGGCGGAGACCAGCCACGCCTTCAAGAAGCTCCTGAGCATCCTCCTTGTCTTCTATGACTACGCTAAGGTCGGGAGCCCGGAAGAGTTTCTGGACCTGCCCATTCGCTTGGTCGATACTTGGGCGCCTTCTGCGGAGGACGTAGCTCTATTCAAGCGAGACTGGGAGGTCATCCAAGGATATGTCAAAGAGGGTAGGGCTCATGAGCTGAGCGAAGGGCTGACGCCCTTGCTTGGCGCCTGCACGAAAAGCTCCGATGCGAAGAAGACCGTTAAGCAGCGGGTCGGTGCAGTTACGGCTAAACCTCGGGCGTTTGCTTTGAAGCAGGCTTTTGTGACGGATATCTTCCGGTCTCTCCATGCCGCTCAGGTCGAAGCGATGGTTGAGGAGTCTGCTATCGCCGCTCAGTCCTTTAGGCCTGCCACCGAGCAGGATCTAGAAGCCGCGATTCTTGATCGGTTGAAGGACTTTAAAGGTATCAGCACCGTCGACATCTGCGAACGTATGCGTCTCGAAGGTAAGTTTGGCGGCAAGAGTGGTCATTCGCGACGTATGCGTAAGTTGCTCGATGCGATTTCGACCGAGCTGAAGGGGTTACCTATTGAAGCGCTTGATGCTTTCCGGAAGTCTGGTCTTCGGATCTGCGTCTGTCGCATCGAGAAGAATGACGAAGCGGCCGAATCGGTTTCCTTTCCTGCGTTCGAGTATGCTGAAGTCGCCGATGAAACCGAATGGGAGGATTCTTCGCTCTACCAAGACTTGGTTAAGCGGTTCCTGTTCGTTTTTCTCCGGGATGACGAAGACGATACATGCCCTCGCTTTGATAAGGCAGTATTCTGGTCGATGCCTGAGAAGGACCTAGATGCCACCCAGGTCGTTTGGGCTGATACCGTCAGGTTGATTGGCGAGAATCGACTGGAGGAGCTTCCCGCCGAGTCTATGACCCACGCCGTCCATATCCGTCCTCATGACCGAAAGGGTCTTCCTGGATTCAAGCGCAGCTACTGGCTCAACCGGCGGTATGTGACCAAGATTTGGTCCGGCGAAGCGTAGGTGCGAGAGTCGCCGTGTCTCTAGTTGTTGTTATACAATAGTTTAAGTCATGCCTGATTGTTTCCGGCGAAAAGGGTGCCAGGGAAACTCAGGATTTTCTTATAAAAATGGATACACGGTTTTGATCAATGAAATCAATGGTTTGGTGCAGGTCGTAGAGGGTGATATTGACCCCCAAAATGACCCACTCCCGAATTCTAGGCTTGATTTCGTCAAAAAAATCCCCACAACCAGACTCGTGAAAGTAAGCAGCGCCCACGCCTCCTCCCTCCGGATTCAACCCCGGAAAAGTCGCTAAAAACCGCTTCTAACTCGTTTTTCGCCAAGTTTGCCAGATCTCCCCGTTAGGGAGATAGGGACCTCTTGTGCCTAAAAACAAACAAGTCCTCTTTCACTTCCCCTCTTATGCGTACCCCCATGCTTATGTCCGCCTCCTCCTCCCTCGTCAGCATCCCCACCCGGACGCTGCTCACCCAGGCCGCCCTCCGGGAGCGCGTCGAGACGCTCCTCCGCCAGGACGAGCGCCTCAGCCGTTCCTTCGTCCCGGGCAAGGAGGCCTTCGGCTTCCGCGTCCAGGGCCTCGACCAGACCGCGGCGATCCGCTTCACGGTCTTCCGCCTGACCGACAAGATCAACCGCGTCGAACTCACCTTCCATAAGAAGGACCAGAAGCTCGCCGGCCGCCTGCTCGACCTCCTCATGCCGGACGTCGTCGACGAAATCACCCTCGAGATCTTCCGTCGCGCCCACGCCGACAAGCCCCAGCCGCCCATCGTCTCCTGGCCCGAAGAGCTCCTCGCCGCCTAATCGTTCACCCTAACTTACCCCAACTTATGGAAAACCCCGAAATCACCCCCGAGGCGCTCGCCGCCTTATCCGCGTTCGTCTCGCTCCCGCCCGCCCGATCTGACGTCAATGTGAAGATCCAGTATCTGGTCGGTCTTTCGAAGCGACAAGGCTACGTCACGGTCCAGAACATCAACGAAGTAATTCCCGATAGCGCCATCAATCCGGAGCTGATCGAGTTCATCATGAACACCCTCGACGGCCTCGACATCAAGCTCCTCGACGAGGACGAAGTCGAGGAACACCGGAAGAAGATCGCGGAGTCCGAAGCAGGAGCCTCGCGCACCGCATCGACCGAAGCCCCTTACGATGCGTTTGACGTCTACCTGAAGCAAATGGGCCGCAAGCCGTTGCTCGAGCGTTATGAGGAAGTCGAGACCTGCAAGTCCATCGAGGATGCCGAACTGAAGGTCCAGGATCACCTCTTCGCCTGCTGGCTCACCCTCCCTCACCAGCTCGACCTCGCCCAAAAGGTTATCCATAAGGAAGAACGATACGACAAGGTCGTCGTCGATAAGAAGGTCGAATCCCGCGACGCCTATTACAAGATGCTCCCTAAGGCCATTGAGGAGTGCTCTAAACTGAAGGCCAAGCTCGACCAGGCCTGGCTGGAATACCTCGATCAGACCGACCCCGGAATGAAGGCCAAGGCCCTCGCGGCCTACCGCGAGCTCGAGCTGACCCCTAAGGAAGGCTGCAAGGACATCCTTCGGAAATTCTGCTTCAAGATGAATCTCCTGGAGGCGTGGCTGGAACTGCCCGAGATCAAAGCTGACATCGAGGAAGCCCGTAAACTGGTCGAATCGACCATGGCCGCCAATGGTCCGGTCCCTGGCCAGGGGGCCACGACGGCCGAGGTCTCCGACGCCCGCAGCCGCGAGATCGAGCTCCGCTGGCGACTTACGCCGGCTGAGCTGATCTATCTCACCCGCAACGTCCGCAAGTACCTTGATGAAGGCCAGCGCTACAAGACTAAGATGGTCGAGCATAACCTCCGCCTGGTCATCTCGATCGCGCTCAAATACCAGAACCGCGGGCTGCCCTTCACCGACCTCGTGCAGGAAGGTAACATGGGACTCGTGAAGGCCGTCGAGAAGTTCGAGTACCGCCGTGGCTACAAGTTCTCCACTTACGCCACCTGGTGGATCCGCCAGTCGGTCCAACGCGCCATCGCCAACCAATCCAAGGTCGTCCGGGTGCCGGTCCACATGGCCGAGATGGTCGACTCCATCGCCAAGGTAAGGACCCGGCTGCGGAATGATCTAGGTCGGAATCCGACCATCGAAGAGCTCGCCGACGGAGCCAAGCTATCCGTTGAGGCCATCATGGAGGTCGAAAACCTCATGCATGAGCAGGCCTCCGTGGAGTCATTGGGTGGCGAGGAAGCCGACGCCATCGAGTTGTTCAGCGAAATCCGGGAGGAGAAGATAGCCGAGGAGGCCGCGAATCAGGAACGAATCCGAGAAATGGGCGAGAGGGTCGAAAGCGCGCTCCGTTCCTTGGACGAACGCGAGAAGGAGGTCCTGATCCTTCGTTTTGGTCTGCTGGACGGCGTCCAGCGGACCCTCGAGGAGGTCGGTCAGCACTTCAACCTCACCCGCGAGCGGGTACGTCAGATCGAGATGAAGGCACTCAAGAAGTTGCGACACCCGACCCGCCTGCGCCAGCTGATGGAGCTCTCGCAAAACGAAGCCCCGCAGTCGGGACCTGGCTTCGATGACTTCGCCAAGGACGCGACCTAACCCGAAAGGGTCAGGCTACCACCTAGTAGCCTGACCCTTTTGCCTCCTTTGCGAATTACGCCCGCCTGGGTAAAATATCCACCAACTAACCACCCTTCATTCCCTCAACTCTAATGCCTAAGCCTAATTATCACAAATTCCTGACCATCCAGACCCTTGCCTTCTGCACCACGATGTCGGCCGCTAGGTTCCGGCAGCTGATCGAAGATGCGGTCGCCACGAATCCGTTGCTGAATGAGAGTTTCATCGCGGGCGAAGATCCGTCGATCTTCCGTCTGCATGGCATGAACCAGCACGGCTACGTCTTGCTCTCTCACTGCAAGTTCGCCTCCCCGATCGGCACCCGCCTCTCCCTGCGCTTCCGCGAGGGCGATCGTCCCTTGGTCGATCGTCTGGTCGCGGCCCTTGGTGACGAGGCCATGGCCGACAAACCGGCGGGCAAGGGGAGTTTCTTCCCGTTCGAAGACCTGACGGTGGGGCATTGTCTCCTCGCCAGCGCGGCGCCCCGCTCTGGATTCAAGGGGCTGGATATCCTGCCTTCAGCCGTCGAAAGCGGCTTGGATTTGCTCTGGGACGATCTGCCTGAGATCACGGAAGAGCTCCGCCTTATCGGTAACCTGACCGCCGTCCTCGTCGAAGGGCCTGGCGCCGATCAATCGCGATACAAGCGCGCCGCCCAACTCATGCATACCTACGAGCCTGTCCGGACCGTCTGGCGCCAGGGTAGTCGTCTCCGGCTCATCCATCAGGCGCACCTTCCCTCCGAAGACGGCACCAACGTCCTACGCATTCATTTTACGCGCGATATGTGCGACGGCGCCATGGTCATCGGCTGGATCGACGACTATGCCATGACCCCCTGAGCCCCCACATAATGGGGTCAGACCCTATTAATGGGGTCTGACCCCATTATCCGTCTAGGGGGTGGCTGTGATTGAGACTTCAACCTCCGATTGGAGCATGGGCGCATGGCCCGACAACCTCGCTCCGAAAGCCCCGACGCCATTCTGCACGTCTACTCCAGAGGAAACTATCGAACCGACATCTTCGCGGATCCAGGCGCGGCTGGCTCGTTCCTGACATCGATGCACGAAGCTACGCTCAGGTCTGGCTGGCACCTCTTCACGTTTTCGGTGATGCCTAATCACTTTCACATGATGCTGCGGACGCCTCGGGCCAATCTCGCCAGGGGTATGCATCTGATGCTGTCTGGCTTCGCCATCCGGTTCAACGGCCTAAGGGATGAGCGTGGGCATGTCTTCCAGGGCAGATATCACGCCAAGAAGATGCCTTCTACGATTTCGGCAGGAAGGCTGTTCGATTACATCAATCTGAACCCAGTCCGTAAGGGGCTTATGTCGGTTGATGATCTTGCACGTAGCGAGCTCAGCGCGATCCGTGGTCTGTGTAAGCCCGCCTTGCGAGGAGAGACACGACCTGGTGAGGCCCTTGAGCGTTTTATAGGCTATCCTGATAAGCCGGAAGGGTGGGCTAGCTATAACGCCCATCTCAAGAAGGTATGCCTCGAAGATCCCGAGGCTACGCTCTTTGAATCAACTTGGACAAGCGGTGAGACCATTGACCGCCGGGAACAGTCCAAGAACCCAGTGGGAGCGGGCGATCCCTCGGGATTCAATCAGGCTGAGATGGAGGCGCTCGAGGATCGCCACACCGAGGCCACCTTCGCTCAGCTGTTAGCTGATACAGGTATGACTGAGGCAGATGTCGCCCGCGAACATGGAGTCAGGGCCTGGAAGGTGTCGATCGCCGCCCAGATGTTCAGGCTAACCACGGCATCACTACCTTGGGTCGTCAGGAAGCTTAACGCCGGCAGCGTCAGCCACTTCAGCCTCTGCCTGCGTAATGGGGTCAGACCCCATTAATAGGGTCTGACCCCATTATATCTCAGTCGATGTTCAGCGAATCGATGAAGCCGCTGTGATCGGCGGCGATGGCCTGCATGGTCGCGAAATCAGGGTAGAAGGTGGCCCGAGCGAGCTGCTCTAGCGACATCAGGCGCTGGCCGAGGACGACGTCTTCGCCGGTGGTGAATTCGAACGCCGAGCCGTAGATATCCACCAGGAAGTAGAGGTTGTCGGGCGTGCGATCGCGCACGACGCCGGCGTAGGTGCACACGTAGGGGCCATCGCCCTCATCGGGGGTGATGGTGGTGTCGAACTTCGAGCCGATGAAGTATTTCCCGCGGCTCAGTAGCAGCGTGGCGATGGCGATCGCGTCGGCGTTCGGGGTGGGGGAGGTAGCTTCAGGGTTGGACATGATGGATAGGACCGTCGGTCTGCCGACGGTCACGGGTAAGTCAAATGGCCCTAGCACGTAAACCGGTCCCGACCCTGCACGATGGAGGGTTATGGTCTGAGGTAGGGGTGTGCGGCCCGCGCGTCCGAGGATGATCAGGCCAATCATCTCGACCCATAACAGGGTGATGGCGGTTGAAGCCGTTAGCCTAGTAAATCGAAAAGCCTGAGGATTTCGTGATAGGAACCTGAGCCAGTAAAGCCTTTCTCGGTCCGGATGGTCTCACCGTCGTGGAACTTGGCGTCCCAGGTCGCTCCGTCGAGCTGGTCTTGGTTGCCTGAGCTTAAGGGCAGGATCTTGGGGAAGGCGGACCAAAAGTCGGCCGCGGCCGCGGGGGTGATCGACTTGGTTATGTCCTCGCGGTCTCCATATCCGCCTTGGGAATTGATCGATAAGGTCATCAGCCCGAAGTCCGCTACCTTGGTCACTTTCCTTCCCGAATCGTTCTCGATGCAAAGGAAGGCCATACGTTGATCGGGGGCGCTCATGGAGTCCTTTTAAGATTATTTATAGTAAGGGCAATGCTTTGTTGATTCATCCCTTTACAGCCCGGTTGGGCCATGGATGATTCTCCTATTCATCCCCTGAATGAGTTTCCGCTTCAAACTACAGACCGCAGGTTTCATGGAGGATGTCCGTGGCCTTTACGGCGAGGAAACGGATTATATCTGCTGGATTCTGAGGGTGTCTTACGATGAGGCCGACGGACTTCTGTTCGAGCGTGGTTATGCGCACCGATGGTTCGGTAATCATATCAAATTAGGCGAACTGGACAGCGAGGAGTGCCAGTTCCGCCTTCTGAAGAAGCTTCCGCCCGGGGACCCTCAGCTCGTCGCTTTCATCCAATGGGTGAGTGATGCCGGAGTGCTCGGATGGGACCTGTGCTCGGATATCAAGCCGCAGGCGGATTCCTGGCATGTCTGGAGGTTCAGGCTGGAACTTGATGGACGCACCATGGAATCGGCGCTGGGGATCGCGGGCGCCCCGTTGCCGTCCTTCGACGCTTTCAAGGGATTCAAGTTTCAGGAATCAATCAACGACACGAAATTAGCTGGGGGTGTTTTTAAGGATCCCCCAGAGCCCGTGGACATCCTTGGTCCAAGTGCTTGGCCTTCGCCTGATTGGAACTCGGGCCGTTATTTCCTCCCCGCCAAGAGCCACTCATTTTTCTGTCAGGGTGATCCACGGATGGTCGAGCTGACCAGGCGGGCCTTTGATCTGCTCGAGTCGCGGTCGCTGCCGCCTGTCATCAGTTATCGCGATACGGAGGGCCGTGCCTTATCGGTCGATTTCGCCCGGAGATCCGTAAAGGTGACTAATCGACACCAGTCCATTGAGGTGAAGATAAGCGAGAAGACGCTCAACGCATTTTGGAAGAGCCTCGATGGCCGGGAATATGGCGAGCCTGCGAAGGGTCCAAGTCACTGGCCTAACTGGCCTGCTAACCTGAGGGCAGATTATGCGAGACCGGATACCGACTTTGAGTCTGCGCAAGATAGTCCCCCTAAGACCTTCCTCTGGCACGCTGAACTTTGCGACGGACACGACAGATGGGCCGGTAACGGGCATTCCGAGTATTGGTCCCATTACTACCACCCCGCAGAATCGCTGCTTAGTAAATTCAGCTATTTCAATCAGCTATTGGATATCGAAGATCTGCCGTGAGGCCTTCGTTGATTCGGCCTCTAACTGGCGGTTGATCAGGCAATGCTAGGACATCGAGTGTCGAGTATGGAGTATGGGGAAGGCACCAAACTAGCTGGCAGGCTGGCAGGTTGACACGTGGGCAAGGAAGCCAGCTCGGGTAGGGGCGCGACGGTGTCGCGACCACGGATGACCGGGCCGGTCATCTCTACCAACCGCAGCTATGCTGCGAGCGGTTAGCGGTAAGCGGTTGGCGGTTGGGAACACAGAGAGGCAACAATGTCATGACGCGGTCCCGACCCCACCCATGTCGGGTGTTGGCGGTTGGGGCGCAGGCAGACAGGGTGGTAAGGCCTCAGCCGTGGACTGGGGCCTTTGGCTAATTGAGGTCGAGGCGAAGCCCCTTCGAATGCCCGCTATGAAGTGTCTATTCTTGGACGAAGCCGGAAACTTCGATTTCTCCGCAAAGGGAACTCCGTTCCTGATGGTCTGCGCCACTTTGCTTGATATCGACGCCACTCGCTCCGGTGAACTATCTTGTCTTCGCTATGAGCTGAATGCGCAGGGGCATGACATCGAGTCATTCCATGCGAGTGCCAATACCCCATTCGTCCGAGGGGCTTTCATGCGCCGTTTGGCGGCAACGGGTGCCGGCTCCCAAGTCTTCGCCATCGTCCTGGATAAGTCGACCTGCACGAAGCCGCCTGAGGATTTATCTCAAGTTTACGTCGACCTCTTCAAGTTGGTCTTGTCGTTGTCTCAGCCTGCCTCAGGCGATTGTCCCGTCTACGCCGATCGCGTGCCTTTGCAGCGTTCTCGTAAGGCCATCATGAAGGCCGTCCGTCAGGGCGCCGGACATCGTTCGGTTCACTTCCACTCGTCTGCTTCGAGTCTCGAACTGCAGATCGCAGATTACTGTACTTGGGCGGTCTGGCGTCAGATCGTGAGCCAAGACATCAGGCCGATGGAAGCGTTGGGTAATCCCATCGTCCACCTCGCGGTGATTGGTGAAGGTTGACCTCCTCGGCTATCCTGACGGAAGAGCTCCCGAGAGCTCTTGTCACCGAGGAGGGACCTTTCTCATCGGCCTCTCGACCGATAACTAAAGAGTGTCTGATGTCCATTTACCCTCAAGCCGGAAAAACCCCTATGTCGTAGGGTAGGGGCGTGCGGCCCGCGCGCCCGAGGATGACCGAGCCGGTCATCCCTACCTACCGCGGCTATGCCGCGAGCGGTTGGCGGTAAGCGGTTGGCGGTTGGGAGCACAGAGAGGCAGCTATGTCGTGACGCGGTCCCGACCCTACCCAGGTTAGGTGGAAGCGGTTGGCGGTTAGCGGTTGGGGGAGGGATTTGGCTATAGGCAGTTTAACCGCTCAGCTGCATCTGAAGTTAAGTCACCAATGAGGTCGGGTTGCCGAAACCGATTCCAATCAAGGCAATGGTGTATGTTGATTTTTTGTGACGAAAGCGGCGATCCGGGGCTGTCGACCAAATCAGGTTCGTCGTCTTACTTCGCCATAGCTATGCTGCACTGTGCTGACGGAGAAACCGCGGCTCGGCTTGCCGAGGCTCAGGAAAAGACCCGCGTCGGGCTCAGATGGTCAGGCGAGTTCAAGTGGTCGAAGATGCCATCCGATGTGAGAATGGCTTACCTGACAGCTATGGCGCGGTTACTTGTCGCGCACCGCGTGGCGATCTGGGATAAGCAACGTGGTCCATTGCCATCTGGGTATCGCCCCGAGGTGGCGGTGATGCTTCATTGTTACGATGCCTTCGGCTTTCATAAGCCGGCTGTCAGGATCGTCATCGACGGCGAGCGGGACCGCCTTCGCTCATCGGAGATAAGAGCCGCTTTAGGTGCCAGGGAGGTCCGCATGGAACGGTCCCACGCCTGTCCGCAGTTACAGATGGCTGACATGCTTGTCGGCTTCCACGCCTACGCATGGCGTGAGGGCTGGCGTAATGTCCCCAAAGGCCTGCACCACCTAGAAGCGAATCTTTGGTGGTGCAGGTAAAGGGGCGAGGTCTGGACTATCCTTGCGGAAAGCCGCCCATGGTGAGGCTACCTTTCATGCCAGACCCCATTGCATAATCTAATGTGTCTCTTGCCAGACTACCCTCAAGCCAGAAAAGCCCCTAGGTCATTGGGTAGGGGCGCGACGGTGTCGCGACCAAGGATGACCGGGCCGGTCATCCCTACCAACCGCGGCTATGCCGCGAGCGGTTAGCGGTAAGCGGTTGGCGGTTGGGAACACAGAGAGACAACTATGTCGTGACGCGGTCCCGACCCTACCCAGCGCGGTGGAGCCGCGAGGTTATAGCGGTTAGCGGTTGGGCATGCAGAGGGGTAGCTAGGGCAGCACGCGGTGCTGCCCCTACCTAGATACACGGACGCTCGCCACCTGCCACCCGAGGCGTGGTCATCTCACCTTTGCACTTTTGCACAGACCTAAGCCGATTTGCACCTTTGCACGGCATCTTTGTCTCTTTTGCCAACCGATCACCGGATCAACTCGGCTTGGCCTGCTTACCTCATGGCCGGGAGGATCTCTCCCTGGGTGAGATAGCCGTAGAAATCGAAATGGGGTCTGATGCCGACATGCTCTCGGGCCATGGCAAGCAGACGCTGTCTACCGCGCGGGAAGTCCTCGTCGTAACTGACGCTATCGAATCTGAGGCGAGCGTCCGCGACGAACCCGCCGACGACCATGCTGAGCGGCTTGGCTTCCTCTCCCAACAGGCGATCGAAGAAGCCTGGGTCCGAATGGGGAAGCGCTTTCGAGTGTTCGAGGGTGAAGATAGCGATCGGATGACGGCGCGCCCGGGGGTGCGGGCTGCGGCTTTCACGGTAGAAGCAGCTCGCCGACATGACGTAGCGGAAACCGATCAGCTCCCGGGCGAAGGCCCCGACGCATGCCGGCTCGGCTTCGACGATGACGTAGAAATCGTCGGCGGCCCATACCTCGGGTCGTGCGTCGTATTGCCCATGACCGCTGGCGATGACCGGAGGGTTGCCGATGGCCTCCAAGAGCGGCGGGAAGACCCGGCTAGCGGAACTCTTGGGGTGGGCGGCGCTGGTCGGCGAAGGCCGGGAGACGGCCTTAATGCTCGGGCGCCGGCTGGCCTTACGGATCAGGGCTTTCCGGGTGGCACGTGCCTCCTGCAAGATCGCCTCCGCGGAGCGGGGCTTCTTGGGCGTGGGTTTCCGGGGCTTATAGGGACGGTGGCTGAATTTAGACCCCGCGCTTCGCGCCTTCCCGGCTTGGCGGGGCTTGGTCAGGTCATGCTTGCCCGGGCTTTTGCTTCCGGCGGGCTTCCGGCGGGTGGACGATGAGTGCTTTGGCTTGTTGGGCATAGGATTGTGACAGGGAGTCGCGTGAATTAGCCCTAGGCGAATTGCCCTCCATCGTGCCACTCGGCGTGCAATTCGATCAGGGGTGCAAGACGCATGGCTGAAAGTTGTCAGCGGCGCAGTCGGCGGACCTTCACGCCGAGGTGCTTGGCCATCTGCCGTACCAGCGCGTGGCACGCCCTCGTCGGGGGGTGGACGCGCGCCAAGACCTGGCAGTCGTCGATGATATCCTGGAGCCACTCTTTGTTCAGATGAGGCAAGAATTGGTAGACGTGCAGGAAGGCCGCCTTGATCGTGGCTTCATCGTCAGCCGACACCTTCAGCGCAGCGTCAAGATGTCGCCTCAAGCGCATGACGGTGTCTCGGTCCTCGTATGGCGTCTTCGACAGGTGGTCGGCTTGTCGCCGTAGTTCTTTCCGGAGCGCTGCGCTCAGGCCGCGCTTGGAGTGATGAGCGGCGAAGGCCTGCGCATGCCACTGTCGGATGATCAGCCCACTGGACTGCATTTCGACCTCGTCCCAGACCGGGGTAGGGGAGGCGACTGCGCGATGGGGCGGCGGCGTTGACAATTCCTTGCACGTTTCGAACAACCAGCTGACGACGCTGATGACTGTGCTGATGCGCAATGCCATGAGGAAGGGGGCAGACGCTAAGTGGCCCGTCCGGAGTGTCGATCATCCACTCTTTATCCGTGGCGCTAATCCGATGTTTTAAACTTATTTTACAATTTCAACGGGCTCGGCCGGCTTCTCCGCGGGCGAACCTGAGTGGCGGAGGATTTTCAGGGGCCTACCCTGGCCCGACGCGGATTTCCTGGTGGCCGCCCTCATCGATGTTTTCCCGTTTGGCATAGGCTACGCCGTTAACGTCGTAGCCGATCGTGAGCAGGATTTTGGCATGTGGCCGAAACTGGGAGGACGAAATATTCCCGATGATAGCGACGAAATCGGGGTCGGTCTGTTCGGAGCCGGATTGGGTCAGTCCGATCGCTGGAAAGAAGCCGGTGCCGTCGGCTTGGACCTCGAAGCGGCGGGCGCAAGGGATGGGTTCGCCTTTCCTGATGATGATCCGGTTCTGTAAGGTTCCTGTCAGCCAATCACGATCGATAAGTCCTAGGTAGTGCGGCGCTATATCCGTAATTTTCAGGTACTGTGCGCTTATTGATTGCAGGGCGTTAAGATCTTCTGGATTCGCCTTTTTCGCCGAGACTAAGGCGGCGCCAAGCGCGACGACCTGAGGCGCGGTCGGACGAGCGCGCTGACCAGTATGACTGGCCAGGTGCGTTTGGATGACGTGCCCGAGGTCGTCGTCGCTGGTATAGAAGACGCCGGTGAGCTCCTGAGGTCTGAGATTGGCCTGATCCAGTGCCATGTCGACAGCCAGCGCAGCTTGTTCCAGAAGAGGGCGGACAGCGGAGCCGAAGTCCTCTTGGGTGAGCTCGATCTTCAACGGGCCATGGTCTCCAGAGACGAGCCGCAAGGCTGTCCTCGACCTTGTGCTCAAGGTTTCCCGTGCGCTCTCGAGATCCAGCCGGGTGAGGCTGCAATCTACCTGAAAGTCTTGGGCGCTTTTCGTGTCGCCCGTCATCCGCAGGTATTTCTGATGGATAAGGTTCAGGAGTTTTTGATCGAAATCTTTCGAACCCAGCCGTTGGATTCTGAAGTTGGCCAGAATGCTGACCGTACGGGCGGTGGACTCGAAGATGGCTGCGTCGAAGGTACTTTTCGCCATTCGATACCAGAGGTATTTGCCGCGGAGCTCTTCCTGCGAAGTCAGTTGTAGCGCGGCGGCCGTAGTTTCGTCGGTCAACTTGACATCGGGAAGGCCCGCCTCACGGGCGGCCGCATGCACGGCTACCCTGAAGTGGCTAGTCGCATCTGCGGGTATGGCGATCGTGACCGCGGTCAACCGGCCGAACGATTCCGTGACTCCTTGGACGACCTGCCGGAGGAGTAGTGTGGTCAGGGCCATCGGCGTGGGCGTGCGGTTAAGTCCGCCGCAGGCCGAGGGGTTGCCCAGGTCGCGCGTGAATTCAGCGAAGACCCCTGGCATGCCTGTTCCGATGAACTTACTGGCTTCGCGACCGACCGTAACTGCGCCGCCATCGTCGATCAGGACGACGGAGGGCGTAGATTCTTCGCCGTCGATATTCCGGACAAGCTCAGGCTTACCCGCTTCATTGAGCCTGGCGACGGTGGTTTCGTGGACACCGAGCCCGATCCCGATCAGGACCGGGGTGCCAATCGGCTTATTGATCTCGTTCGCCATATCCGGAGTCTTACGCGACTTCGGGGCAGTCGGCTCCGAGCGACAGCGGGCCGATCTCCCGGAAGTCGCCGCGCGTCAGGCCTAGCCGCTCACATACGCCGAGCATGAGGTATTCGCGCGCCGAGGCATCCGTGAAGTCGTTCGGCACTTTGCCATGGTTGGTGCGCCCGTCGGCGAAGAAGACGGCGGAGAAGACTTCGGCGGGATGCTTGGGCTTGCCGGTCAGCGTATCCCAGAGTCCGCGGGATCTCATATCGCAGGTGAACTCGGTGTATTCTAGGCAGAAGACGTAGATCGGGCGGGAGGAAGGGCCGTGCGGATTACGCGATTTACGATAGAAGACGGACGCGGCGTAAAGGTACTCGACGGGGATCGGGTCGATCTGCTGCTCGCCGATCATCTGGGTCATCTGCTTGACGGCCAGCGGGTAGGTTTCGAATACGACGTAGAACTCATCGTTGGCGAGCAGGCAGCCGTTCTTGGGTCGCTTGGTGAGTTTGCGGGTGAAGGGGACGGGGAGGTTACGGATCACGCTCGAGAACGCCATGGGAAGCGTCGGCATAGCGAAGAGATCGATGAGCGGGTGCGTCATAGGATCAGCGGATCTGCGCGGCGGCTTGTTCGCCCAATTCGATCTGGCGCGGGGTCATGGTGGTGGTGAGGTGGCGGAGGTTGCCTTCCGACTGGGTGCCGCCGTTGCGGATGGCGACCGTCCAGAGCGCATAGGCCCGCACGAGATCATGCGGGACGCCGTCGCCGGTGGCATGGAGGATCGCCAAGCTGTTCAGACATTGGACGTCGCCTTGGTCCGCGCCCAGTTTGAGGTAGCGGGCGGCGAGGCCGGCGTCTTTCGGCACGCCCTCCCCATGCACGCATTGCAGCGCGAAGTTGAACTGCGCCATGGAGTCGCCTTGGTCCGCCGCGGCGCGGAACCAGCGGGCGGCCTGGGCCATGTCCCGAACCAGCCCCTGTCCGTGGGAATATTTTATTCCTAGGTTGAACTGGGCCTTAAGATGTCCGCGCTCGGCCGCCTCCCGATACCAGCGGGCGGCTTCGACGTCATCACGGGGGTGATCGTCGGTCAGGTCATAGAGGTTGCCGAGATTGCACATCGCGTCGGCGTGCCCCTGGGCGGCCGCCAGTTGCCAGCAATGGAGGGCCTGCGCGAAATCCTTCGGACGGCCTTGGCCGCGTGCATGGAGGACGCCGAGCCGAGTCTGGGCGACAGGGTCGCCGGCCGCGGCCTTGGCCTCGACGGCGCTGTCATCCATCTTGGAGTAGTAATCCATGGGAAGGCTCAGTCGAGGTAGGGCGTATGCTTGATCGACTGGCGCAGGACTTCGGCGCGGGTCCGGGCGGAGGCTTGCTGCGCCGCGGTGAGTTCCCTCAGGAGGTTCGTCCTCGGAACGGCCGTCTCGTCAGATTTTTCGGCGGCGAGAAGATACCACGCCAACGCCTCGATCTTATCCTCGGGGACGCCCCGTGCGAGATGGTAGAATTGCCCCATCATGCCCATGGCGCGAGGTTCGTCGGTGTTGGCCGAACGGAGGAACCATTCGCGGGCTTGCACGTAGTCCTGGGGTACGCCGTTCCCGTAGTAATAAGAAATCCCAAGATTACCGAGCGCGGCGTAGTGGTTCTTGGCCGCGGCCAATCGCCAAAGCCGACAGGCTTCGACAGGGTCGATCTTTCCTAAGTCGCCGTTCACATGGCAGACCCCGAGGTTGTAAAGCCCCTCGGCGTTGCCGAGGGCGGCCGAGCGGGCGTACCACCGGCGGGATTCGGCGCCATCCACGGCGACGCCTTCGCCATGCGCGAGACGCCAGGCGAGCGCATTCATCGCATAGGCGTCATGCTTGGCCGCCTGGGTCTGGAGCTCGCTCAGCGTGGCTTTGGTGTAATTGAAGTCAGGGTCGCGCATGGAGTCAGGTAAGTCTCTCCCAATCCGGGCCGGTGACAATGTCCATCATCGGGGTGTCATCGTCATGGAGGCACATCCAGATCTGGACGCGCGTGCGGACGTTACGGTATTTGCCGAATTGCAGGAGATCGGACGGCCGAGCGGAGACACCCACGCTTTCGCTGTTGATGATCACGCGCCAGTCAGGGTCGGCGCCCTTCTGCATGGTCATGGCGATGACCTTCATGCCGGCCCGGGCGGCGCAGGCCGAGAAGATCGCCTGTGCTTCGTTCGAGCCGTCGGCCGAAGCGGTCAGCTCGCTCCCGGCCTCATGGAAAGGAGTGATGTCACTCAGCTCCAGGGTGGGGTAGAGCTCCCGGACGCAGCGGCTGATCCGCTCATGCATCGGTTTTCCACGCCCTTGGAAATAGGGCAGCATCCGTTCCTTGACCGAAGGCCCGAAGAGTGCGTCGAAAAGACCCATGGCGGTCAGAGTTGGTCGACGATCTCGCCGGTCTTCGTATTGCGGAACTTCCCGTTGGGTAGCATCTCGAAGGTCACGTTCACTTCGTCAGAGTCGAAGATATACTGGTAGAACTGGATCTTCTTGAGCCGTGGAAACGCGTCGAACTGGGCGGTGCGGCCTTCGCGGTCATGAGATTCGCGCAGCATGCTCACGCGAATATCATGACGGTAGGTGCCGGCATGATATTGGGCGCGGGTGGTCGGATCCGAGAGGCAGCGGTAGCCTTCTTCCACGATGTCCAGCATGAACCCTCCTTGGCGCCGGGCTTCGCCGATCACCGATTGGTACGCCCGGTCGATGTCGGCCTGGCTGCTCTGGGGGGTGGCGTTCAGGAAGACGTAGTATTCGTTATAGTCTCGCATCAGGGTGGGGGAGGTCGCGGATTCTTCGCAAGTCCGGGTCGGCCGCAAATGTATACTACTTTCCTTTGTAAAGAATTCGTGAAAATCATCGGCCTGTTCGGGCGAGGTTGACCCCCGCGCGGCCGCGCTTATCACCTCATTCATGAAAGACCCCGGTCAATTGATCTGCATGCTGTTGACTGGCGCTTTCGTCCTTTTCGTGATCAACGCCAAGGCGGAACGGGCGGGCGGCTGGGGTAACTATCTCGGCGGATGCCTGGTCGGCGTGGGAGTGCTGTTCGTCCTCGGCCTCGTCATCAAGGGCTGCAAGGCGCTGTTCTGACCATGGCTCCCAATCCCGCTTACCTAGAGTTCTCGACGCGCCGGCGCATCACGGCGGCGATGCAACGGGGCGACCAAGAAGCCCAATTCCGCGTCATGATGGCCTGGACTTACTTCGCAATCGTCCGTGAGACGATGCTGGCCACCTTGCCTGACCGGTACTCTTTCCGGGCCGGTTTTCGCCGGGAGAACACGGATGTCGCCGCCTTCGCCAAGCAGCTCGCCGGCGCCTACCTCTACGATTACGACGTCGGTTTCGGCGGCCCGGATGACCTGTCCGGTCTGTTGCTGGATTTTCTCAGGGAAGAGACGCAGGCTTTCGCGACGTGGGCCGAAGTCACCCAGGGCCACAAGGGCATCGAGCTCTGGCGGGCGCCGCACCCCTTGATGCCCGCGGTCGTCGCCTGGTATGACGACCTGTCGCCGTCGGCTCCGCGGCAACGATGGTTCAAGCCGGCCTGTGCCGATCCGCGTCACGCCGTCTTGTTCGCCGATCTGGCCGCGTGGCAGGTGGAGGGATAGCCGCCAGTTTATGAGATTGGCAGTAGGGTGGGCCTGAGGGAGCATCATCTGCCTTTCGTCCCGGCATGAACGCCTACGTCTACATCGCCGCCGCCATGGTCCTCGCCGGAGGTGGCGTCTATCTGTACCTGTGGCGTAAGGATAAGGCGGAAGCGGCGCCACCGCCGCGAAAGGATACGCCGCCCCCGCCGCCTCCTCGGACCAACCATCGTCCGCCACCCTCGTCCGCTTCCCAGGCAAAGCCCCCTTCGGCGAAGAGCGCCGAGCAGGTTTTTCGCGAAGCTTTCCCCGGAGTCCGCTTCGCGCCAATCTCGAGCAAGCCCTTCCGCCTGCAGGCCGAAGCCTGCCAATTGCGCGATAAGAAGACCGGGGAGGAGCAGCCGGGTTTCCGGATCGACGTGAGCGGCGGCATCGAGGTGATGGGAGAGACGATCGTCGACCTGGTCGTGACGATGGAGGACGTGAGCGACGGATCATCCCAGCCGGTCTATGCCACGATGGAGAGGTATCAGGATGACCAGACTGGCCAGTTCGTCGTCCGGAGCACTCTCGGCAAGGTGTCGTCGCCGGGCCGGCCTGACTCCGGCTGGACTTCGGTCGGCATCATCCCTTTCGCTAATATCCGGGCTCCGAAATCCGGGCAGCGCACGCTAAGACTCAGTTGCGTGGCAGTCCCTGCCGCCTTGGCGGGGCTTACCGTCATCGATGAGCGCCTGCGCGCAGGTATGCTGGCGGCGGCGACGACCCAGTTCGAGGTCACGCTTGTCCGCAAGGGTTACGTCGAGCAACGTTACGCCCGTCAGAACGCGGCGGGGTTGGTCGTATGCCTGGGCTATGCGTTCGCGGCGCGCGTGCGACGTGAACCGCTGCAGGCAGGGCCCGCCGCCCAGGCATGGATGCGCCGGCACCTTGATCAGTTGAAAGGCGAAGACGCCCGATTGGTCGCGCAGACCCAGGCCTCGCTGGAAGCGGCGGCGACTATGGCCAGGGGGGCGAGGTCCGACCTCGGGGTGGTCTGTCGCGAACTCCTGGCCTATGAAGTCGCCGGCATGCCGCAGGAGGCGCTGGCTCTTTGCGTCGAGGTCGGCAGGGTCGATTGCGCCGTTTCCGCCGAGGTCATGGCCGAACTCAAGGGCCTGTGTCGTGAGCTGAGCCTCGGACTGGAGGAACTGCATCGTCATATCGATGCGGCGAACGAAGGGGAGGGAGCGGGGCGTGACCAGGAATACGCGGAGCTCGTGGGCTTGGACCTCGGCTGGGATACCCGCCGCATCCGCCGCCATCTGCTGGATCAGTTCATGAAGTGGAATTCCCGCCACCCGAAGGATGCCGCTGACCGAGCCATGATCACGCGCCAGCTCGAAGCCATCGCCAAGCTGAGGCAGCGCTATCTCTGAAAAGTCCGGAGCCTCAGGCGGCCGGGGGGACGATCATGATGCCTTGCTGCCGGCTCAGTCCGTCAAGTTGCTGCAGCAGCGGCTTGATCTCATCACTCGTGGCCGCCACCGACTGCAGGTAGACTCGGGTATGTCCCGGGGCCAGTTCGCAGGCTTCCTGCAGGGCGAGCAGCAGTTTTTCGTTGCTGACTTTCTCGCGCTCGGGCTCAGGGGTCTCCTCGATGACGATGCTCAGGCAGCGCTTGATGATCTCGTCGGGGGCCGAGCAGAGGCCATGGCGAAGGTTCGACAGGCGCAGCTTGATGCCGCGGGAGGCGACAAAGGCGCAAAGCCAGCCGCTCAGCTTGTTCAGTTTTTCGGCGATCAGCTGATGGGCGTGATTGTCGAGGAGGCGGTCAAGTTCGGTCCCCAGCGAGGCGTTGACCTGGTCGATGGGTTCGCCGCCGGACTGGCCGATGGCGGCGCGGTAGGCGTCCGACCCGTAGAACTGAATGAGCGCCTTGGCGCGCATGCCCGTGGGCGGGTGGGTCGAGCGGAGCCATATCGAGGTGGTATCGGCCGCCTTGGAGGCTTCCCGCCACTGCGCGATGATGGCGGTGGCGTCCATGCGCAGGTGCTTGCTGGAAAGTCCGCTCAGGCTTTTGAGCTCGGCCGAGACCATCTTGTCGACGCTACGGCAGGCGATCAGGCCGATACGGTCCATCGTGAACTCGCTGTAACGCGAGATCATGCAGCCTTCCAGGTTGGGGGTCAGCTGCCGGACGTTGGCCTCCGGGAAGAGGTAATGGCCGAGTTCATGGCCGACGACGTAGGCGAGCTCGTCACGGTCCGAGATCTCGACGAGATAGGAATTGAAGATGAGCTTGGCCCGGCCGCCGTCCAGGCTGCTGAAGGCGTTGTTCTCGTTCTTCGGTCGCACGTAGACGTCCAGGATCTCCCGGGGGAAACCGAGGTTATGGCAGGCGAGCTGCACCGCATCCTCCATCGTGGGGGTGAGTTCCGCGGTCACCCGCAGCATGTGCGAGGAGTAGGAGCCGTCCCGCGGCGTCGCCGTGACGGAGAGTTCCTTGCTCAGGCTGGTCGACGGGAGGCGGAACAGGCAAGGGGTGAGGCGCTCGCGGCAGAGCTTCACCATGGCGGCAGCGTCATCCATATTTCTTGCGGAGGCGGGCGACCGCGTCGATGCAGTCCTGGTAGCGCTGGCGCTTGAAGGCGTCGCGCTCGGTCGTCAGCATGCTATTGTAGCGGGCGAAGATCTCGCGCAGCTTACGCTTGGCTTCGGCGGGAGGCAGTTTCGGGTCGAGCCCGACGAGCAGCTCGTCGCTCAGCTCGCCGTCATCGCCCGCGGTGGTGGCCTCGGGCGTGTGCTTGTCGGTCAGACCTTGGATCTGTTGCGCCGGGATGCCCATCTTATCGCCAATCTCGCGCAGCAGGCGCATCTCCGCGGGGTCGATGACCCCGTCGGCGGCCATGATGATGGTGCAGAGCTCCAAGGCGTCATAAGGCGCGTTACGGACCGGGGACGCGCGGAGGGTGGCCGTGGCGGAGGACACGTTGAGGGTGCGGGCGCCGGCTTCCGCCACGGCGGCCGCCATCGCGGCGTTGAGCTTGGCCTTGGCGGAGGCCTGCTCCGCGTCATCCAGCAGCTCGACGCGTTCTTTGAGCCAGTGCTTGATGGCGGCGGCTTCGCTGCGGGCGAATTCGCCGTCGGCGTGCGCCATGGCGATACCCAGCCGGAGGGAGAGGGTGAGGGCTTCCACGCGCTTTTCCTTCCATTCCTTGTAGCCGGTCTCATCGACGGTCAGCCGTAGGTTGCAGCTGTCTCCGAGCAGGCTCTTGCGCAGGCTGGGCGAAGTCTTCTCGGCCATGTAGCAGTAGAAGCGGATGTTGCGTGCGCCGCTCCGGGGGAAGGTGAGCGCGTCGAGGGGCGCCACGCCGAGTTCGACCCAATCGGTGAAGCCTTGGTTCGGCGCAAGGTCGCCGGCGTCCTGGACGTTCTGATAGGTCGGGTGTTCGTGATGCTGAAAATTGGAAAGACTGCAGAAGATCGGCTCGCCGGAGGAGTCGTCGGTGATGTCCTCCGCCCAGGTCACGAACTGGATCTCCATCCTCCGGCTGACCGGAAGCAGCCCCCGCCCTTCGATGGCGATCGCCCGCAGGTCCTTCTTGGTGCCTCGCATGACCTGTGCCGCCCGGATCTCGAACCGACCCATGTTCGACCCGCTTCGTCCGCCGCCGTAGCCGCCGCCGGAGGAGGGGGTAGAGGCGGAGGAACTGGCGGAGGAGCTGTCGCCCGCGAACAGGCCTTTGATTGCTCCGATGATGCCCATGAGGATGAAGAAGCCGCAGACGAATTCCATGGCGGCTTACTCGAGGGTGTAATCCTTGATGTTGACGCCGCCAGCCGGCTTCTTGGCGCTGGTCGAGGCTTTCTTATCTAGGGTCACGCTGAGTGATTTCCCGGAAAGGATGTCGAGGATCGTGCACTGCATGATGCCGTTCGTGTCATAGGTGTAGCTGACTTTGATCTCGGTATCATCGGTCACGATGGGGAGCTCCTTGAGGTGGTCGGTCCAGATGATGTCCACGAAATCCGGGTCGCTCTGTTCGCTTCCAGACTGGGTGATCTGGATCTTGATGCTGTCGCCTTGGTTCACGCCGCGGGAGAAGCTCTTGCTTTCGGTGCACGGCAGCGGGCGGTCCTTGGCGATGATAGTGTCGACCATGAGCTTGCCGGAGGCCCGGTCGCGGTAGGTCGTGCCGAAGAAGTGCGGGGTGACGTCCTGCACCTTCTTGGCGCCGACGGCGACCGTCTGGGCTCCGGAGAGTTTGGCTTTGTTGCGGATCGCGGCGTACATGCAGGCGCCGAGCGCGACGGAACCGACGGGGTCGCGGCTGATGGGTTTGATGCCCAGGTGCCGTTCCACGCTTTGAGCGACGGCGGGGACGAGGGTGGAGCCCCCGGCGAGGAAGACGCCGGCCAGGTCCTTGGCCTCAAGCTTGGCGTTGTCGAGCGCCGTGTCGACGGCCAGCTCGGCCTGGGTGATCAGCGTGGAGATGGCTTCGTTGAATTCGTTACGCGTGATCTCGGCCCGGACGATACCGCGGTCCTGCGTCTTCATGGCGACCGACACGCGTTCGCGGGAGGAGAGGGTCAGCTTGGCCTGCTCCACCTCCCAGCGCGTGAGCTGGATCTCGCTCATCGTCTCCTTGCCCTTGAATTCGCCACCGATGAGCTTCGTGTATTTCTGGCCGATGAGCCCGATGAGCTTCTCATCGAGATCCTTGCCGCCGAGGCGCTGGACGCCCATGCTGGTGAGCACCTTGATGTCATCGCCATCGACGTCGAGGATGGTGGCGTCGAACGTGCCCCCGCCGAAATCGTAGATCAGGTATTTGCCTTTGAGTTTCGAGGGGGAGGTGCTGGCGTAGTAGATCGCCGCCGCGGTGGGTTCGTTGACCAGCGCGTCGTTGCCTAGGTTGAAGCCGGCTTCCTTGGCGGCGTTGATCGTGTTGACGCGGGCTTCGTCGGAGAAGTTGGCGGGGATCGTGATGATCACGGCATCGACCGGACCGTTGTTGGCTTCGAAATGCTCCCGGATCTGACGGAGGACGAGCGCGCTGAAATCGCGCGGATGCCAATCCTTGCCGTGGATCTTATGGACCACGGTGGCGTCGCCCATGTCCCGCTTGAATTCGATGAAGATCTCGTCTGCCTTGGCGACGCCGAACATCTTCTTGGCTTCGGTCCCGACGATGACGGAGCGTTCGCCTTCGAACCAGACGGCCGAATGGGTGAGGAGTTCGTTGTCCTTGTTCTTGTAGATGATGGCCTCGCCGGAATTGCTCAGGTGGGCGAGCAGGGTGGTCGAGGTGCCGAGGTCGATGCCGATGATGTTAGCCATGGTCAGAGTTTGTAGACGTTGATTTTGGAGGGTGAGATGAAATGGGGTCGGCCGGCTTCGTCCTTGGCGTACAGGCCTGAATTGACGACTTCCTTGACGGTGCCGGCGAGTTCCGGCGTCGGCGCGGTCTCGGAGCGGAGGATCACGAAGGAGCCGGCCGGAAGCGTGGAGACGGCGGCGCCGACCTGGATCGAGTGATGCTCCAGTCCGAGGTCGCCAACGGCGGACTCGATTTCCTGGCGGAGCTGTTCGACGGCGGCCGCATGGGTGAGGTTGCCGTCTTGGAGGAGCTTGAGCGTGAAGGACAGGGTCTCGTTGACGCTGGCGAGGCGGGAAAGGCTACGGCGGAACTCTCGTTCGGTGAGTTTGACCTGCAGGTTGTCGATCAGGGCCTCCTTGCCGCGCAGCTGCTTGGTCAGTTCGATGACGGCGGCTTGCAGCGACTGGTCGTCCGGCACCGTCGGGTCCGCAGGGCGGGGGTCAGCCTGTCGCGGGGAGATGGTCGCCGGCTCGCTGACATCTTCGGCGAACTGATTCGTGTCGTTGAAGAATAGTCCGGCGGCCCACCAGAGCACGAGTCCCAGGGAGATCCAGATTCCGGAGCTTAGGCCGAGTTCGGAACCGAGCAGGCCTGACAAGCCCAGGCCGATCGCACCGAAGAGGAGGGAGGCAAGCCAGCGGGTCATTTTCAGAGTTTGTAAGCCCTGAGCTTGGCGGGCGCGATGAAGACTTGCTTGCCATCCGCATCACGCACGAAGACCGCTTCGGTGACCGCCTCTTTGACGGTGCCCGGTTGTTCGCCGGCTTCCGCCTGCGTGGCGCTGAGGATCGAGAAGCTGCCGTTGGGCAGGTCGGCGATGCGCGTACCCGCGGAGACGTGCATGATCTCGAGCCCGAGGTCGTCGAGGGCGGCTTCGATCTCCATGATCACCTGGCTGAGGGCCTCCTTGTCGGCGATCTTCCCGGCGGCGTTGATCTTGCGGGTGAACTCGGCGGTCTCACGTATGGTCGCGAGCCTTGCCAATACGTTGCGATGATCGCGACGGATGAGAACCTCGTGCAGGCGCTGGGTTTCCTTCTCCCGGAGGCCGAGGTCTTTGGCCAAGGCCGCGATGGCGCCGTTGAAATCACCAGACGCAGGCGGCGTCGCCGCGTCTGCGGCGGGTTCCGAGGCCCGGTTGCCGAGACGTAGCAGCTCATCTTTGACCGCGCCGATTTCGGTGAGGAGCAATGGGGACGAACGGTTTCCTCCGGCCTTGATGAGCTCGGTGTTCTGGTCTTCGATCTCCGCGTACTTAAGGTAGCCGAGCAGGCAGCCTCCCAGCGCGACGAACATGAGGGCCATCGATCTGACTTCGCCGCCTTGGCCGTCGGCTGCGGCGTATTTCAGGCCGGCCAGGAAGGCGAGCGCAGCGACGACCAGCAATGCGACGATAATCAGATAGTTCCTCATCTTGGGGGTGCGATATCCCAGTTCGGGGGAATGAAGGATTCAAGCCAACTTTCGTTTTATTTGTATTATTTAAGGATAGGCAGGGGGTGCCCCCTCCGTGGCGACGTCCGTCAGGCCAGCCGGCGGCGGGACAGGCGAAGCAAACCCGCAGCTTCGAGCGATCACGGGGGCTAAGCACCATGCTTGGCCTTATGGTCCGGTCCGGCCGTGGAGGTGCCCGCGTCCGCGTGGCGGTCGTCAAGTCCGGAGACGTCAAGTCAGCCTAACCAATACTTCCACACCATCACCATGGCCGCGGTATCCAGTTCGCAATAGCGCATGAGTTGGCGGCGCATGGACTTGCGGGCAGCTTGGTCGCCGGCGGCGAGGCCATAGCGGATGTGCTCGTAGGCCCGCATGGCGCCTGGCCCGTTCTTGACGACGTCGAGGTCGTCGAGCTGGGAGAGATCGAGGCTGCCGAGGGCAGGATCCTGTAAGGTGAGGGCGGGGAGGGCATCGTAAGGGCTCTTCACGGGCTGGCCGTGCTGGTCGACGGCGTACTTTGGGAAGAGTTTTTGGATAGCCGGGTTCTTCCAGACGACGGGGAGGACTTTCTTGATCGAATGGCTCCCCTTCATGTCCTGGTCGTAGAAATGCCCGCGTGAGATCTCGAGCAGGTCGAGGCAACGCTCGCTCTTGACGGCGAGCTTCTTGGCTTTGGCGTTCGTACCCCAATTACGATCCGCCCATGAGACGAGGTCGGCCTTGGATTCGTCGCCGCGGAGCTCATTCGCGAGTTCTTGGGTGACGACGACTTCGTACTCGGCCCAATGGTAGATGGTACCTTGCTCGCCGAGCAGCTTGCGCAGGGATTCGAGGAAGCCTAGGTTGGGGTTGTCGTTCTCGGTATCGAGCCATTCGACATGCCGAGGCGAAGCGCCGGGGTTATCGATGACGTGGCAGCTCCACTGGAAGGCGACCTGCCCATATGGACGACTTCCCTGCGCAGAGGGCAGGGCGCAGCGCGTGCCTTCGTAATCCAGGAAGAACAACGGATAATTCTCCGGCTTGCAGCGCAGGAGGGTCGCCGCATCCCGCACGATTTCGGGTGAGATGAACGGACGTCCGGTGCGTACGGCCATGATCTGACGTTTCCAGCCACGCTGGAGTTCGCCATCGCCGGCGACGTCCTCGTCCTGTAGGTCAGTGATGCGCGGTGCCCGCGGCGCGGTCAGTTCGACGATGCGACGGACGGTTCCCGGCTGGCGGTATTCCATGCTGCCCAGATGCCATAGCGTGAAGAGGTGGTGTTCGGCGCGGGCTTGGGTGCCCCAGCAGAGGTCGTAGCCCGAAGTCTGCCCCGGGACGTTGAACTCGCAGGCCTTGCACTTCATGCCGATCTCCGGATTCGGCCAGTGGCCGCTGGCGACATACCCCGTCATGCGCTCGGTCGCCTCGGCGATGGATTCCTCGCCGGGGTAGGCCTGGGAGACGGCTTCCGTGGCCTCCAGGATGGCGATCAGGGACGTTTCGTCGCCTGGACGGGCCTTGCCCTTGTACTCGACCGTCGGGCGTCCTCCTGGGCCATTCTCGGTGAGGGTAAAGAGCCCGCGGACCTCCTCCGGGGAGGCGACTCCCAGTTTGTTGGGAAGATAGAACCAGGCCCGGATGGTCTTGTTGATGCCGGCGGCCTGCAGGGCCTGTCGGGCGACGTGCACCTGGTAGGCCAAGTCGACGACGTAAGGCTCCCAGCTCTTCTTCAGGAGTTCCTTCGGGTCGGCCTGTAACTTGGATTCTGCGTCGACGGAGGCAGACTTGATCTCGATCAGGTCGAGGGTGCCGCCCGTCACGCGGACCATGTCGCAACGCGCCATCAGGCTGCCGACCGCGAAGGTCGCCTCGTGCAGGGTGCAATCGCCAGCCTTGATCTTGGCTAGCGTCCTCGCGGAGGCCTCGGTATGGCTCTCCTTCGCGACGAACATGTCTTCTCCGGGGTGATAGACCTTCACCAGCTTTTCGAACATGTAGCCGCCCCGCGCTAGCTGCTGCATATAATCGTTCCCGTCCGCCTGGCGCGGCAACGCGGGCTGAGCCAGCGCGTACTTCAGCTTGATCGGACACGTCAGCCCCAGCTTGAAGAGGGATTTGGACAGAGCGGGAGCGGACATTTCCGTAGGTATGGGTATTGGGTGACCCAGGAGCAAGGGGTTGGGCGGCTTAAAAAGAAGAGCGCTGTTAAATAGATACTTACAAGTGTTAACATTATGTTGACATCGGGGTCTCGTCGGCGTTTCTATCTGAAAATGACCCATTAAGGCCGATTAACGGCAAAATCCCATGAACGCCCACACCTCTCAATTCCGTCCCGGACTGCTGAAGTTCGAGGGCGAACTGTCTCCGGTCAATGAGGTCCTGGCGCTCCTGCGTGCCGCCGGCGGCCGTCCGTTCTTCATGGGCGGCTGCGTCCGTGACGCGCTCCTGGGCATCGGCTCCAAGGATTTCGATATCGAGGTCTTCGGCCTGAGCGTGGCCCAGATCCAGACGGCGCTGTCCGTACGATTCGAGATCATCTCGGTCGGCGCCGCCTTCGGCGTCATCAAGCTGAAAGATCTGCCGGTCGATGTTTCGGTCCCGCGTCGCGAGAATCGCATCGGGGCAGGGCATCGCGATTTCGAGGTCTTCGTCGATTCAACGCTGACCCCGAAGGAAGCCGCGGAGCGACGTGACTTCACGATCAACGCCATCGGTTGGAATGATGAGAACGGCGAGCTGCTGGATTTCTACCACGGCGAGCGCGACTTGCAGGCCGGCGTGATCCGCCATGTCTCCGAAAAGTTCGCCGAAGATCCGCTGCGTGTCCTGCGCGCCATGCAGTTCGCCGCCCGTTTCGAGTTCACGGTTGCCCCGGAGACGGTCGCCCTTTGCGCGACGTTGCATCCGAAGGACCTGCCGGCCGAGCGCCTGTACGAGGAATGGACGAAGCTGATCCTGAAGGGCCGTAAGCCGTCGCTGGGACTGAACTTCCTGCGGGAATGCGGCTGGCTGCAGTACTTCCCGGAACTGGCCGCCATCGTCGACGTCCCGCAGGACCCGATCTGGCATCCGGAAGGCTGCGTCTGGACGCACACCCTGCATTGCCTCGACGCTTTCGCGAAGAAGCACATCGGCGATCCGCGCGAAGACCTGGTCGTCGGCTTGGCCGTCCTGTGCCATGACATGGGGAAGGCTGTCACCACGGTCATGTCCGAAGGCCGTTGGCGGGCGCTGGGTCACGAGGAGGCCGGCGTCCCGATCGCCCGTCAGTTCCTGGGTCGCCTGACCCGCGAGCAGGCTCTGATCGAGGAGATCGTCCCGCACGTCGCCAATCACGATAAGCCGTCGGCGCTGTTCCGCGCCCAGTCGGGCGACAATGCCGTCCGTCGTCTGGCCCTGAGGGTAGGGCGTATCGATCGCCTGCTGCGCGTAGACCTAGCCGACCGTCAGGGCCGCCCGCCGCTGGTCGTCGGCGACACCACCGAGCATGGCGTCTGGCTGCTGGCCAAGGCGCAGGGCATGAACCTGGATAAGGGCGTGCCGAAGCCGATCCTGCAGGGCCGACACTTGGTCGCCCGCGGTTTGAAGCCTGGTAAGGATTTCAAACGTATCCTGGATGCGGCCTTCGAGGCCCAGCTGGAAGGCGTCTTCGCGGACGAAGCCGGCGGCAATTCTTGGTTGGATGAATATCCTTCTAAGGGCGTCTGAAAAGTACCCCTGTTTTTTTAGAAATCTTCCTCGTCGATCTTAGTGGTGCTGCCGCTGTAGCCACCTCGGGTCACCCTGGTGAAAAACGTGACGCTCAGCCTCTGGTTCGTACCGATGTAGGTGGCTTCCTTGTCCGCATGAAAGGTCGAGCTGGAGCCGAAGTAGTGGGTCGTACCTCTCCATTCGGAGCTCGGGCCGGTGACATACTTGATCAGGTAGCTGTCCGGATGCACCCCAAGTTCGTAGCTTTCGCTAGCCCGGAGGTAGATGGTCGCCCTGAGGTTACGGTTCGAATCGTAGACTTTGACGTAAGCCGGCTTGCTCATGTTGTTGGTCATTTTCAAGGCCGCGCTGGCCCCGACGACTCCGCCGCTCTGCAGCTGGCCGAATGGTTCGGCCACGGTCGGTACGGTAGGCCTTGAGGTGGCTTGTCTGCTCGGAGCAGGCTCGACATAGCCGGTCGAGGGTTGGCTGACCTTGGGCGCCGAGGAATGCTTATCGTTGCAGCTGCTGATGATGCTACCGACGCCGATGATGACGGCCAGGATGATGATGCAGCCGCAGTTGTTATTGTCCGAACTCATTCGCCGACGCTCGGCCATCGTCGGCCATCCGTCAAAGGTCTTCATTGTTTTTACAATAAAATTACAAACTTGGCTGAGCCAATTAAGATTGAGTCGCCTCACGGGAGGGATGCATCCTGCACGCCGTGTTCGCCATTCTTTCCGACATCCACGGTAACCGTCCAGCGCTGGAGGCGGTGTTCGCGGAGATGGAGACGTTGGGCGTGAAGCGGATGCTGGTGCTGGGCGATGTGATCGGCTACGGGCCGTTTCCGAATGACTGCCTACGGATGATCGCCAAGGCCGAGGTCTGCCTGCAGGGGAATCACGAAGCGGGCGTGATCGGTGCCTTGGGCGAGCAATGGTTCAATGATGCGGCCAGGGGTGCGATCGAATGGACCCGTAAGAAAATGAACCATGCGGACCGCGAGCTGATCGCAAAGTGGCGCCCAACCGGACAGTTTGAGGGTATCGAGCTGGCTCATGCTTCCCTGAATCCCGATGCGGTCTTCGACTACCTGCTGACTCCTCGGGCGCTGAAGGCTCACTTCGCCGCTCAGAAGGCTCCGCTATGCTTCGTCGGACATACCCATGTTCCGGAAATCTGGACGGAGGGAAGTGAAGACCCCGTACCATGTCCTAAGTCAGGGGTCTATCGCCCCGAGGCGGGCCGCAAGACGGTCATCAACGTCGGTAGCGTGGGTCTGCCTCGCGGGGACGACAAACGGGCCTCCTGGGCTACCTATGATCAGTCAGCGCGCGAGGTGACTTTGCGGAGGACCGACTACGATGTCCAAGAAGTCATCCGGACCATCAAGCATCTCCGGCATGATCCGGTCGTGGAGACGAAGTTGCTGAGGGATCTGGGCGCCTAAGGATGACCGGGCCGGTCATCCCTACCTAGAGACAACGGATGCGATTTCATCGCATCCCTACCTTTAAGGTTAGCGCTGGCGGGAGGCTGGCGGGTGGGCAGAGTAGGTGGCAGTGTTCAAAGGCATTGCAGATTATCTGGCGGGGGTAGGCTTGGCCATGAAGGTCCGGGCGGGGCAGGGGCGTGCTCAGGCGGAGAGGCTGAAGGCTTACGGGGAACTGCGTCGGATCGAGCAGGTGCTGCCGGCGGCCCAGGCGGAGGTCATCGCGGCGGCGGAGGCTATCGTGGCGGAAGCTGCCCTGGCCGAGATGAAGGCGACGGACATCGACGAGCTTAAGGATTTCGGCGCACCGGTCGGAGCTTTGCAGTCGGCCGGTTTCCGGAAGGTAGCTCAGTTGGCCGGTCAGACCGAGCTGTCTGTGCAACGTTATCGCGGCATCGGCGAGGTGACGGCCGCGGCCACTATGCAGGCTTACCGGACTTTCGAGGAATCGGCCCGGGCACGAGTGCGTCTGCTTCCTGATCCGGATCATCGTCGTCCGGCGGATACCCGCTTGCTGGTGGCCTTGGTGAAGTATGAGACCTTGGTCCGTGACCTGGGGACACGTCCTCGGGAGGCCCAGATCCGTTTCGATGATGCCGTCGAACGTCTGCGTGTCTTTCGGGCGCAGACCAAGGTCCGAGATCATCTCTTCTCTGTCGACGCCCATCAGGAGCTGGCCCGACGGGATGGCAATCTGGCCGCGGAACTACGCTGGGTGGCCGAGGAAGCCCGTGGTCTGGCTGACTATGCCCAGCGCCTAGGGTTCGCGCCAGAGGCGGTGTGGCGGCGCTATGGCGATAACTCCGCCAGTTTCATCGCGTTGCTGGAGAGTATCCTGCCTGCTCGCGTGGTCGCCAGGGGGGCTTTGGCCGGACCGGACCTGCGGGGTGGCTTGCCGGCCGAGATCGCCGACGCGGTCGAGGCCACCCAGGTCGACCTTCGCCTGCTCACGGCCACCTTGCGCCGTTATCAGCAGTTCGGGACGCAATACATCATCTGCCAGAAACGTGTCCTGCTCGGCGACGACATGGGCTTGGGTAAGACCATGCAGGTGCTGGCGGCGATGTGTCATCTCGCGGCCCAAGGGAAGAAGCATTTCTTCGTGGTCGCGCCGAACAGCGTGCTCATCAACTGGGAGCGCGAAGTGAAGAAGCATACGAAGCTCAGCGCCATCGTCGTCCACGGTTCCGACCGTGATGACGAGCTGGACCAGTGGCGGCGGGAGGGCGGGGTGGCGATCACGACCTATACCACCCTCAGCCGGTTGGTCGACGGCATCACCGAGGTCGATCTGCTCGCGGTCGACGAGGCTCATTCGGTCAAGAACAAGCAGGCGCAACGCACTCAGGCCGTCATGCGCCTGACCAGCCTGGCCAAGCATGTCGCATTCATGTCCGGCACCGCGCTGGAGAACCGACTCAGCGAGCTCCAGACTCTCGTCACGTCCGTCCAGCCTGAACTCGGCGCGGAAGTCTCGACGCTCCTCAAGCAAGTGCGGCCTGCGCCGGTTGAGGTGCGGACCAAACTGGCGCCGGTCTACCTGCGTCGCACGCAGGCGGACGTCCTGACCGAACTGCCGGATATCACCGAGACCGACGAGATCGTCCCGTTGGAGCCGGCGGATGTCGAAGCTTACCGGGCCAGCGCGGACAATCTCATGCATAAGCGGCTCGCTGCGACCATCGGGGCGGGCGGCTTGCAGTCGGCCAAGTTCGACCGGCTCAGGGAGCTGCTTGAGTTATATCAGGAGGATGGACGTAAGGTCGCGGTGTTCTCGTATTTCCGGCAGGTGCTCGACGACGTGAGTACGATGGTGGGTGGTTGTGCGCAAATTCATGGCGGGGTGAGCTCCGAGGAACGGCAACTCGTTATTGATCGCTTCGGGACGCTGGAAGGTTTTGGCGTCCTTGCACTCCAGATCGAAGCCGGCGGAGTCGGCATCAACCTGCAATGCGCCCAGGTCGTCATCCTGATGGAGCCTCAGTTCAAGCCTTCCACCGAACGTCAGGCCATCGCCCGCGTGCGGCGCATGGGTCAGACCCGCAAAGTGAACGCCCATCGTCTCATCGCCAAAGGAACCGTCGACGAAATGCTAGTTAAGCTCGTCGCTGAGAAGTCGCAGATCTTCGCCGACTACGCGCACCAGAGTTCCGTCAAGGATGCCAGCGGGATGGCCATCGATCCGGGGAGCGCGGTGATGGCGGAGTTGCGCGAAATCATCAAGCGAAGCTGATTTCGCGCAGTGGGCACGTGGGCAAGTTGACACGTGGGCTAGGCCTTCAGACGAAAGGTCCGATGGACTGATGGATGGCTAACACTGACTGGCTCTGGAGCCCGCGGATTGTTGAGGACTGAATGAGCTGCGGCCACGGAGGGGCTGGATGGTCCTGCGAACGAAGGGCGACAATAGGACGCCGGATGTAAGGCTGCCACGAGGGATTAAGGTTGGCATGTAAGTCTAGGAGTATGCTATTGTACATAATGTACTCATCGCGCCGGCTTCCTGTCTATGTCCTGCACGACGGCTCGGCGGATGCGCATCGAGGGTTTCCGGCTTTGGTCGAGGGGCTGAGGTCTGATCCTTATGCATTGGAAACAGTATGGCTCAGCTTCATTTCCTTGGCTGGAAGTGCGAAACAGACCGTTCCGCTGACTGAAATCGAGGCCATCGGTAATGTCGGCGCCGCTGAGGTGGCGGCAGGTGCTCCTGACCTTAGAGGGGGCCTTTCTCTTTTCGAGTCCGATGTTAATGCTAACCTACGAAAGACCACCGCGACCACCAAAGGTGATTGGCGTCCGATACTGGTGCTTTTTTTGGGCGCTAATCCGCAGGGCGATCTAAGCGTGGGTCTTGAGGTCATCAATGGATGCAGATGCGGCTACAGGCTGGCTTTTGTCGGCGCCGCCGTCTCGCCGCTATCTCGCGCCAGACTGACGGACGGCGGATTCGATTTGATCGACGTTGCCGATGGCGTCGTCGAGCCTGGGCCTGATTGGGGCTCGGGTCGCGCATGGGCAGAGGTGCTTTATAAGGCGATTACGCAGCCGAATGATTGGCGTGCTGCTCCGGCGCCTGCTTATCCTTTACCGCCGCCCCCTGTGGTCTTTGATTCCCAAGTTAACCAAAATGCAAGGAGTGTGGCCGATGATACCCCTTCTGCGACGGAACGCGGGGATGTTTCACGACCGCAGATTACTGAGCTTAAGCCCGGTAATTTATTCACCGTTGATCTTGGAAATCTCAGTACGGATGGTCGGCTTACGAGGAGGGGTCTCTTCGGCTACTACGTTCTCAATTTCGTACTGATGGCGATCGCCGCTTTCATCAGCATTCTATCCACTGGCCTTGCTTTTGGCCTGCTTACGATCGGCTTCTGGATTTTCCTGATCGGCCTGATCAAGCGTGCCCATGATGTCGGTCTCTCCGGGTGGTTCGTTCTGGTGCCTTTCTTGAATCTCTGGCTTCTCTTCGCACCGGGACAAGAAGGGGCGAACAAATTCGGCCCGAACCCTCGGGCCGCTGGCGACGGGGACGCGTCAGGGGCCCGGTGAAAAGCGCTTGGCGAACGGCCCGATGAAGCGCCGTTCGGTCGTCGTGTCCACGATCGCGAAGGTGACCTCCTTGAACGCGCCGGCGAAGTCTGCGCTCAGTGCCCGGTGAAAGAGGCCGGCGACCTGATGGCCGTCATTTCCGAAGGCCCCGCATCCCCATGCTCCGAGGACCAAAGAGTCGTGCCCATGGAGCTGAGCCACCGAAAGAATCTTGATGATTCTGACATAAAGCACCTCATTCAGGTGTTCGAAGTCTTCATCGCGTAACAGCCTGGCCAAAGGGGCGGCGGAGGTGATGAAAGAAGCTTGGAAGGGGGAGGGCAGCAGCGCGTGCTCATCGTCACGGAAGACTGGAACGTCCGGCGAGTAAATCATGGCATCGGTGTAAAGATGCTCACCTTGGGCCCGATGGTAAGCGTACATCGGGCAGTCCTTGATCGCCAGATACAGGCCGCTGGAACGGCAGAGATACTCCTCTTGCGCCCGTGCGCCGCGCAGGAAGCCGCCGCCGGGATGGGTGGCCGAGGCGAAATTCAGGGAGACCGCGACATGGCCTTTGGTCTGATGGCGACGATGGGCTGAGAGGGTCGTTTCATTGGTGACCTCGAAGCGAGTAGGGAAAGTCCCGGGCTTTGCTTGCGCATGCTCGTGGTCTGGTCCGTAGTATCGTGTCAGCCTTAAAGACTCCGCCAGCTGCAGGGAGATGTCGACCTGGCCAGACGGGCCAGCGTAGCCGCCATTCTGAGAGATGGCGACGGCTTCTTCCCCTAGCCTGACGGCTAGGTCTCTTTCAATGAGCGGGTCGAACATGGTTTACCGTCTCTTTAGCCTGCTCCGAGGTTCAGCGCGTCGGGCGGGCCGACCAGCTCATGCTCCCGATGAGGTAGAAGATCCAGCCGAGCGGGATGAAGAGCATGGCGATGCGGATGAGCACGGGGTCGGCATTCCACTTATGAGCTAGGCCGGCGCAGACTCCTGAGACCAAGACGTTGTCGCTACTGCGGTAGAATTCGCTCGAGCTCGTGCCACCGGAGTGTCCGTTCGCCGGGAAGATATGTTCGGCGTGGGAGCCGTTGACCTCGAACTCCACCTGCAGTCCGGTGGAGGGCGGCACGGTCGGCGAGCCCCAGTTGGCAGTGACGAAGTTGTAGCGCATGCCGTTCAAGCCGCTGATCAGGCCTGTACCGCTCTGGATATTGAAGCTGATCACGGTGCCTCTGATGGCGAGCCGTTGGCCGGGCTGGCTCGCTGAAGGGGTGGCGGCTGTTCCGGGCGCTGGAGCGGGTAGCGATGAAAGCGGAGCCCAGGCGGCCATGCCAGGCTTCCAATAGAAATCCGTGGGGTGATATTGACCCGATGCGAGCAGCCGGCGGAGGTCGGCCTCGCTGTGAGTGGCGAGCATCGAACCATTGCGTGAAACCTGATGGTCGGCGATCGTGCCACCTTGAGCGGACTGGGGGTTGGTCATCTGGAGGGCGGGGCTTTGCGGGGGAGCTTTTCGTATGCTTTTGAGGATGAGCAAGACCGTCACAGCCGGGCAGATGAAGCATAACAGGAGCCAGACAACCGGGCCATCGAACACGGAGAGGACGGACATCTCGATGAGCCTGCGTAAGCGTCAGACACCATCAATGTAAATTGCATGCCAACCCTCGACCAGCGGCTGCCATGGGGTTATTTATATTGATATCCCAATGTAATCATAGATTAAAGCGCCATGGCCATGACTACTCCGGGCAGGTATCAGGTATCTCGCAACGGCCAGGTCATCGGCACCTTTGACAGCAATGAGATGATCGCGAAGGTGGCGACGGGGCAGGTCCTGCCGACCGACTACTATTGGACGGCGGGGATGGCGGCGTGGGCCCGGGTGAGCGCCCATGAAGAGTGGATGCGGCATGTGCCGAAAGCCGCCGTGCGGAACCAGGTGGCTCCGCCGCCGCCGACGGCCGGCTCGGCCCTCCCTCCGCCGGTCAACCGTCCGGTCCGAACCTATCCAGCGGATATGATGGTCTGCGCTCAGTGCGGCAGCACGGGCACCGAGAGCCATACCAAGGGCAGCTTCCTGATCGAAGTCGTCCTCTGGCTGTTCATGTGCGTGCCCGGCCTCATCTATTCGATCTGGCGTCTCACGACCCGCGGTCAGGTCTGCCGCGCCTGCAAGAGCGACCGTCTGGTGCCGGCCAATTCGCCGACCGGACAGAACCTTCTCAGCCGTCCTTGAGCGTGCTCAGGGATTGGTCCTGATCATCTTGTAAAGGCGTGTCCCTCGGTGCGAGATGAGCGCGCGGATGGTCTGGCCGCGTTTCGATGCGATGATCTCCAGAAACGAGCGGACGTCGGGGACTTTGGTTCCGTCGATCTCCAGCAGGAAGTCTCCCTCCATGACGTCGGCTTCGAATGCCGGCGTGTTCCGGATCACGAGTTCGATGGCCACCGCCGAGTTGGTGCCGAGGGCCGACGCTTCCGTTGCCGTCATCTCGCGGACACTGACGCCGAGGGCGGGCTTGGTGATGCGTCTGCGCAGGAAGATCGCCGAATAGTCCATCCGGGTGACGGTGACCGGTACGACCTGGGTGCTGTAGGTTCCTGGGGTATAGGTCGTGGCAGTGCCCGAAAACGAGCCGCCGCTGCCGTAGCCGTTGACGTAGGTGGTCTGCTGCGTCCCAGGATTGAACTGCGGGATCACCATGGCGCTCTGGCTGGTCTGGGCGTTGCCGGCCCAGAAGAGCACGATATCTGCCCCGACCTTTTCCCCTTGGGTCTGAAGGTTGTCCAGGGAGACGCCTCCGCCGGCGTTGAAGCTGGATTCGCCGAAGACCAGATAGCCTTCCCGCAGGTATGCTTTTACTTCCTCTGGGTTATCCACGCGACGACAGAGGGTCGAGCCTCCGTAGGCATAGTCCGCAGGCGTCTCGACGCCGGAGTAGAACTTCTCCCAGGGTGATACGCACCCGACCAGGAAAAGGAAGGAAGCAAAGAGCGGAAGGCGGATTCGGTTCATGACTGATACTGGTATATGTAATGACGGTCAGGGTTTCTTTTCATTCGACCCCACCCATGCCGCGCAAAACAATAAGGCGTTGCCGGCGAGCATGACTATGAGCCCCCATCCCGGCGTGAGGCGGATCGTGGTGCCGAACAGCGTGGCGGAAGGCGCATCGACAAGCTTGAGGCACATGTCCCCTAGGACCAGTGCGATGACGACCGCAGGTATCCACGTGAAGACGTGCAGGCGAACCATGGCAAGCAGGGCACCGACGCACCCGAGCGCGAGCAGGATGACTCCTTTGGTGTTTCCATTGGCAATGATGGAGAATTCCAACTTGCCCATTTCGGCCGCCGGACCGAATACACCCAGCGCCATAAGCCCGCCGCCCAGCAGACCAAATACCTGCGCGTTCGAGGATGGTGTCGCTATGGACGGGGCATGCGCGTGGCCGGTGGCATGCGATGGGCGGCCGCCGGTCGCATGCGTGGCGGGCTGCGCAGCGGGTTGTTGAGACGACGGTCGGCGGGTTGCGCCGGCGGCGGAGTCAGGCCTGAACTGTGAGAGCGGCATCCACCCGGGCATACCTACGGCCCAGTAATGATCAGCGTAAGTGAAGGTACCGATGGATAGGTTGTTGAGAATGTCCGTCTCGCTATATTTACCTATATTAACGCCCCTTTGACTGACATGATAATTCATGTTGAATTTTCCTCCGAGGAGGCGATCGGGTCAATGATAAGCCGTCCGCGTGGCCGGCCGTTTTCTTAATTCTTTACAGTGTTTGGGCCTTGGAGCAATTGTCCCGCGTGCCCCTCGTCCGCCTCACCCTCTTTTTCTTCCGTGGTATCGGCTGGGTGTTCCGGTCCATCGGTCGCCTGTTCAGTGCCCTGTTCAGCGCCGGGATGTTCGCGTTTCTGAACAAGTCTTTCGAGGCATGCCTCCGGCTGGCTTTCATCGGATCCCTCGTCGCGGCCGGGGTGGTGTGCTGGAATCTGCACGAAGACAGGCCATTCCTAAGGAAAGAATACGCCTTAGTGGGGATGCCCAGCGCGTACCGGGTCAGTTCTTACAACAACTACTCTTATGAAAAGGCCTCGCTTGAGGCCGTGCTGACTCGGTTCGCCCCCAAAGACCCCAAGGTAGTCTACGGTCCGGGAAAATTAGACGCCGAAACACTGATCCAGACCTGGAACTCGAATGAGATGGTCAGCGTCTCCGGTCTTCCGGTCGAATGGCAGTATAATGGGCGCACGGCCTCTCCTCCGAGTGCCAAGCCGACGCTCATGCCGGAAGACTTCGCGCCCTCGAGCTGGCATGAGCTGACCGGTTTTTTCCGAGCGACGTGGGCGATCCTGACCTTACCGCTCATCGCCGCCTGGCTGGTATTTCCAACAAGCGTCAGGCTGCGCGACAGGATCTACCGTGCATGCCTTTGGGCTCCGGCATGCGTCGTCGCTTCCTTCAGCTTCGCCTACTTGCTCTCGCTCCAATGGCTGTCCGTCCAGCACGCGGCCTACGCTGACCTTATCCTCGACTTGCCCCGATGGGTGCAGCCCGCGGGGTTGCTCAACATGTCCTTGGTGGCCGGGTTCTCGCTTAGCCTCGTCCCTATCGCCGCCTGGTATCTCATCCGATGGGTGTTGGGGCCTTTCTTCAGGCCTAATGTCGTCCCGCTGACGCCTTGATCGGGCGGCGGCCGCGGGCTTATCGTTTGACCATCAGGATGTCCGCCCAGCTGTCGAAGGCGGATTGTTTCCGGGCATCGTTCAGGATCGGTATGAAGAAGAGCAGTCCGATGCATCCGCAGCAGGAGGTGATGAGGCCGCGGTAGAGGGCCCACTTCCAGACCAGTCCACTATCCGGAGCCGCTCCCGTGCGTGCGTCCACCATCTTGAATCCCATGATGCGCTGACCCCAGGTGGCGTTCTGCGAGGTGTTGCCCATGATTCCGTAATAGAGCAAGGGGCCGAAGAAGCCGCATCCATAGGTCAGCAGTTGGACGTAGGACCGCATGACGCTCGAGCGCATGCTGCCGGCTTCGGAGATGACCGCGAGGAAGACGACGGCCGGCACCATGAAGAGGCAGCAGAGAAGCATCATGAAGAGGCTGTCCAGCAGGTAGGCGCAGAACCGATCGCCCCCGGTCGGCAGTCCGACCGTGCTTTGCAAGGAGCCTGTAGGCGAAAGGGGCGCCGGAGGCAGGCTGTTGTGGACGGGCGGCTGCGGCGATGTCCTGGCGGAGGGGAAGGGAGGGTGGGATTGATGGGCCGAAGGGGTCGCGGGAATGAGGTGAGGGTAGGCCTGGCTGATCGTGACCCACTCCTTCATGCCCGCCTTCCAGCAAAAATCGCCGGCGTAGACGCTGCCCCTGCCGAGCGCCATCTTCAACTGCTCCTCGGTGAAGACTCCCAAGGAATCCCGGTTGCGGCTCACGTGAATCTTGTCGTCCATGCCATTTGCTATGATATTAATCAAGAAACTCAAACCCCGTTTAGTTGCTTGTGGCGGGACGTCCGGCGATCTTAGTCTGCGAAGATGCACGAGCACAGATATGCCCCAAGCCGAGGCGCTCTTTCCCGGGCATACTCCATCCTCCTTGCCGGCTTCTTGCTTTTGTCGGCGAGGGTGTGCTCCTTGGAGGCGGAGGATCTTGATCTGAAGACGGCAACCGCGGGGGAGTACTCTGCGGTTTTCAATCAGCTCGCCGAGGGTCTTGAGTATACCGCAGACGGTGAAATCGTCGTGTCCACCGGCAAGCGCCTTCCTTACAACGACGCCACGCGGATCGCCCTGATCCACTACATAGCGAAGCAGAATCCCACCGTCACCTTCGTGGTCACGCGCAAGTGCTCCACCTGCTCCGGGGTCGGAAGTGGCGTCCGTTTCGAGGGGCGCGAGGGGGCGAATCTCGGATACCAAGTGCACTGGGTGTGCAAGGCCTGCAATGGTCGCCCGACATACTCGGAGACTTTGAGCCGTCGGGTGGTGTACAGCGGCGAGCTTCCTCAGAAGTGGGATTCGCCCAGGGTGATGGCTTTCCGTGGCAGGCTTCGAGACGCAGGCGATGGCAGCTCGGCCGCTCAATTGGAGGTGGGAGCAGGTTATATGGACGGGAAACACGTACCTAAGAACCTTGAAAGTGCCCGGCAGTGGTTCACCAAAGCCGCGATACAAGGCGAGAAGGCCGCGCTGGCCCCGCTGGCGCAGCTTTATCTGGATGACGCCAATTCATTTCATGATCGCGCTTTCGGCCTCGCCCTGCGTGCCCTCGCATTGCCTGAAGCGGTGCAAGTAGCGGGGGCTGATTTCGTCAGTTTAAAGGACGAGGCCAATGAAGCGTCCTTACCTGAGGCGGGTCTGATCCGCCATCTGCACGTCCTCGAAGCCGGAGCTCTGGCGCCATTGATTGCCAAGGGTCTCCGGGACAAGGCGCTAGCCGAGAAAGTCCTGATGCCTGATACGGTGCGGATCGCTTTCCCTGCCAAGGCCCCCCTCGCTGCCGATACCGTGCTCGACGCCCGGGCGGCTTATGCGAGAGCTGTCGCCTATTATTTCGGCTTTGGCTTCTCTAAGCCGGACAAAGAAGAGGCCCTCCGGCTCTTCGAGATCGCCGCCGGCAAACGAGACGCCGACGCCTTGTTGCTGTTGGGCATGCATTTCGACGCCGGCAGGGTCTATCCGGCTTCGCCGGCCACGGCCTGGGCTTATTATGCGGTGGCGGCTCGTGCCGGCGCCACGGAGCCCTACGCCGGAAGAAGGCTCCGGATGTTCGCCGAGACCGAGATCGCCGCGGATTGGGAAGGCGCGCCTGAGGTCCTTTTCGATCATTTCCAGACAGGCAATATTCCGCCGATGATGTTCCGTCAGCTGGCCGACCTCTCCTTGTATCGCACCCTGCGGTCGCTCGGCGCGGCGCCGGCTTCCGCCAAACCCTTCGATACGGCGACAAGCCAGGAGAGGCCTCTCTCCAAGCCTGAGGTCTTCAACCGTAGCCGAACCTTGCTGATGCAGAAATTGCGCGTCATTGAAATAGCCGAAGAGGACGTGTCCGTGGTGCGTAAGTGCTGGGACGACGGCATCACCCGTTTTTATTCCGTATCGGGTATCGTCACATTCACCGATGAGACGTCACGCCGCGAAGTCGCTCCTTACACGCTCTGCTTCAAGCTGAACGATCTGAGTTCACCGCCCGTCTTGATGTTTTTATCCGCCGGTTCGGCCCGGTTCGGCGAATTTCCTCTCCAGTGCGGACGCCGTCCCTGAGCTTCAGGGTCTGATTCCGAGGTCGGCGAGGAGTTTGCGGCGTTGCGCCAGGAGCTCGGCGAGTTCATGCGACTCCCTGATCGCGACTTTCGTCTCGTAGGAAAGAGGTACTTCGAGCGGCTTGAGGCCGACCATTTGGAAGGCGATCGGTGAGTCGGCGGCGGCCGCAAGGCGTCCGACCAACTTGGCGTCAGCAGGGCCCACGAAGCGGCATGATTCGCTGACCGTGTTATCTTCTCCGATTGAACGGCTGCGCAGGTGGGGTTCGATGACGCCTGTCTCCAGGGTCTGCTGGCCGATGACGAACCGAAGCTGTCGGTGGAAGATCCAGTTCCTTCCCTGATAGAAGGTCAGAAGGTGACACCGGCCATCGGCGTCGATGTCGACCCGGAGCGGGATGCGATTGCCGATTTCCTTGTAGTAGCGGTGGGTGAAGGTCGCCGTCCCGGTCACGCTCTTGTTCGTCTGGAAGGAGGCCGAGACTAGCATCGAGATCTTGTCCTGAGCTTCGCTCAGGCTCCTTTGCAGTGGTTTGTCCAGGGCGACGCGCGCCGGCGACGTAGCGCTCGCTAAGGGAGCAGCGGGAGTGTCCGCAGTTACTTCCGTCGAATCAGCGGACATCAGAAGATAGGCCGAGGCGCCGACCAGAAAAAGGCTCAGGACAGCGATACCGACGTAAAGCGGAAGGCGGCTCATGCCGGTCGCCGGCTTTCCGGACGTGCCGATAGATTCGAGCAGGTCCCTGATGTCGCCTAGCTTGGCCCAGGATTCCATCCCTTCGGTCCAGCAATCATCGGTCCAGCGTAGATTGCCTGAGTCGATTTCGGTGGCGATTTCAAGGAGCCTAAAGGAGCCAAGCGCCGTCCCTTTTCGGGCCACATCGTATCTTGGTTCTGCGACGGGCAGGGTCATGCCCGAAGATGCCTTCTTCCTTCGCTTACAGGCAATCTAAAAGAGACCGCCCGGGTGGCTGTTCTCGACAAGGGGCAAGGACTTCTTTGATTGGATGCCTGTCCTCCGAGCATGAAACCTCCTGACCGCAACATAAGTTACAGCATATCATGTAACGGCCATGTCATGGGCGATTTCGAGATCGATCGCATCGCCGAGCTGCTGGCTTGCGGTGAGTTCTCGGAGGCGGATCTGTACTACACCGACGGGATGGCCGATTGGGATGTCTTGGCTTCCCTTAAGAAGGAGGTCGAAGCCGCCAGAGCTTTCCCGCCTTCGAAGGCACATCCTCCGCAGCCGGTCGCCCCAAGACCCAAGATCAAGACCCCTCCGCCGCGTAAACGTCAGGCGACCAAGACGGCTGGACGAAGCCAATCGCAGTCCGCGCCATCGGCTGGTTTGACCGCACTTATTCTTCCGGTGATCATCGGACTTGTCAGCGGTTACCTCTGGACCGTCATGTTCCCTCGGGAGAAAACCGTCATCGTCAATCGGGTCGTCGATGTCCCCTACGAAAGGGTGGTCGCGACTTCGGCAGGTTCAGCCATCACGGCGGATGATATCCGTCGCCTCGGCCTCGGTGCCGCCGTCGAGGCCGCACGCATGGCGCGTAGTGACGAGGATATGATTTTCCCCCATTTCGCGGGTTCAGTGATCCGGATCGCCGTCAAGGTGACGGGGAGCGTCGCGAACGGCGGGGTCCCGGAAGAGAAGGTCAGGGCTAGGGTGGAGCAACTTCTCGTTTCCAAGGGGTTCCGGGTCGCCGCGTCTGGCGAAGACAGCGAGACCAGTCTGGTCTTGGAAATCCAGCTTTTCGGGCCGCAGGACGACATTTCAGGTCACATTGGCATGACCCTCAGCCAGAATATCCATGCCGGCAAGGACAGGACCTGGCGAAGAGGGGACTATCCGGTGTGGCGACGTTCCAAGTATTTCACGGGATACAACGCTGACACGCTATCGCTGCTTCCATTGCTCACCGATGAGCTATCCGCCGAAGTCTCGACCGCGTTGCAGCGATCTTCTCAGCCCCGCTGACCGACTCACTTACTTTCAACTTCATGAACCCTCCCGATCGAAGCATCGTATATCGCGTCTCGCGTAACGGACATGTCATGGGCGAGTTCGATATCGACCGCATCGTCGAGCTGCTGGACTCCGGTGAGTTCCTCTGGACGGATCTCTGCTGGACGCAAGGGATGTCCGGCTGGGCTCCGCTGACTCAGCTGAGAGGCGAGGTCGCCGCGGCGAAAGCCTTCCCGCCCGTCGCCGCCATGCCTGTTCCCTTGGCCTCCGCTCGTCGTCGTGCGCAGCCTCCTGTGCCGCAGCCGTCCTCGTCGCCGGCCTCTTCCTCGAGCGTCGCCGGCTGGGGCTGGATCGCCGGAGGCGTCACCCTGGGAGCGATCATCGGACTGCTGATCACCTATCTTTTCCCGAATGTCGTGATGGTAGACCGGCCGGTGGACCGTATCGTCGAGAAACCCGTGGAGGTGGTAAGGACCTTAGAGAAGAGGGTGGAGGTGCCTGCAATGCTAAGTCCAGCTCAGATTGAGGCTATTGATTTTGCCCGAGCTAGGGATGATGCCAACAAGCGTGAAGTCGGCTGGGCTGCGACGTCCATGATCCCTGTCTTCGATAAGAAAGTAAGGGTGGTAGTTAGGTCCCTAGTGGCCGAAGATGCGGTAAGCGTGGATACCGTCCGTGCCAGGGTGGAATCTGTTCTTCGCAGGAACGGATTTCAGGTAATCACTGAATCGGATACCAGCGAATTCGCCGGTACCATCCTGATTGCTTCGCTGAAATGCGCCGACCCCAAGGACACAGACCAAATTTCAGGGCAGCTTAGTTTGACGGTGATGCAATACGTGTCGTTGTCTGGTGGCGGCATCCAGAAGAGAGCATGGGTGACAACGAATGATTACGACTACACGCTCCATTACGGCTCCCTGAATTTCCACAAGATACCTGAGCGCTTCGATGATTTTGCCATCAGGGCGTCAAATGACCTCATGAAGGCTGGCCAGTTGCCATACTCAAAGTGATTAGGGTTTTCGTAAGATTTGAGATAAAGTCCGCTTGTCGGGTGCCTTCATCTTCTTTGGATTAAAAAGTTACAGATGAACGTCTCCGAGGCAGTCCAGGTATTCGTGCTGATCTATGTCCTGATCATCGCCGGACTCTATTTAACCGCGAAGTTATGGTCTCCGCTTTTGGCGAAGGCTTGGCAGGCCCTAGGTTTCGTACCCTCGGCCGCCGCGCCCACCGCGTCCGTTACCTCCGCCGACCCCGTCGCCATGGTGTCACCTTCTTTCCGGCCGGGTGCGCCTCGTCCGCCGAAGCTCAAGGAAGCACCAGATATGGCCTCGTGCGACGAGATCGCGCTTCGTGGCTATGTGGTCCGGCTTGGGTTGTGCGCCCGGATCGTAGGCCGCATCGCTTCCGGAAATCCCACCGGTTTCCCGCTGGGTCTTTTCCGTGAATGGTACGAGGCGCGCTGGCTTGCCGTCAGCGCCGTCTGCGGAGTCGATTCCGAGCAATCCTTGGGTGAGGCCTTGCGCCTGATTCCTGAGGACGACGCGGCCTATGACGGAGTCCTTGGTCAGTTCGCATCCCAAGCGAATTACGCCGAGATGGCCGACCTCGTCCATTTCTGCGGACAAGCCTTCGCCGCCTCCCGGGCTGGTTCTCCCGTGCATGATGCCATCGTCGCGTTGGCCGACCGCCTCGCGGTCGCCGAAATCTTCGGTCTTCACGACACCTCGTCGACAGACGAGCACGAGCGTTCGCTGCTCGAGCGCAAGCTTGAGGTCGATTTCCTCGAACAAGGACCGTCCAAAGTCGCGCATCTCCGCCGCATGCATGCTTTCTTTCGGCAGAGGCTGATCGCGCTGCGGGATGATCCGGCGGGAGAGCGGCGGAGTGAACGTATGGCCGATTGTCGCCGGCACATGGAGGAGCATGAACGGTTACTTTCCTGGCTTGGTTCTTCGGTCTGAAGAAGGTTTCTAGTTCACCTCTTCTATCCCTGCTTGTGGCTTGCCACCTCAGGTGGTCCCATTATCTCTGGCGGCGTGAGACTGCTTTCACTCCCCAAGCCTCTGCTGTTCTTCCTGCTCGGTTCGGCCGGCGCCTTGCTAGGCTGGGGTGCCGGAGAGTTTTTTGCCGCAAAGTCGGTTGCAAGCTCCGCCTCCGGCCCATTGGTGGAGGAGGTCTCGCCGGGCGTCTATCGGCGGAATGATGCCGAGGTCTCTTCGTCGCCCTCGCTGTTGTTCGACTCCGCCGTCCAAAGCAGGTTGGCGGCGGCCGGCGCCAGTATGTCAGGGGATATCCGGACGGCCTTGAGCTGGGAGACCTTGGATGACTTGGACCTCCATTGTATCGACCCCACAGGGGCTCAAATTTATTTCGGCCGACGCCGCTCGCCGACTCATGGCGAGCTCGACGTAGATCAGAACGCCGGAGCGACCCTGCGGCTCGATCCGGTCGAGCACATCTTCTGGCCCACAGGTCAGGCTCCTGAAGGCAAGTATTTGTTCAAGGTGCAGCTATTCACCCGTCGCTCAAACTTGCGCGACATTCCCTTCAAGCTTGATGTGCTGATCGGGGATCAGGTCATCAGGAGGTCAGCCACGGTCTCGAACGTGTCATCCAGCACGACCAGCGGCGTCGTCGTCTGCGAATTCGAGTACCAGCGAGCCTCCGGGGTCGTCCGAAAGACGAGCATTTCCGCCTTCCTGCTTGGCGTGGCATCCGTCGGCCTGACCTTAGGATGTCTTGCACTAGGAACCTCATTCGCGATTTCCGTCGCCCAGCGCAGGATGCTAGGGGCAGATTCTTGGATTCCTGCACAGTTTGGAAAGGTACTGCTCCTGAGCTTGTGCGCCGGCATCTTCGCCGGATTGGTGGGGCAGGGCATGCTGTCCGCCTTCTCGAGTGGCAACGGAGCCTTGGCGGATAAGATGCTCAAAGTCGTCGCTTGGGTCGTCGTCGGGGGGATGCTGGGTTTCGCATTTTCATTGATCATCCCGAATCTTGATCGCGTGAAGGCCATCTTGGGCGGACTTGCCGGCGGCGTTCTCGCTGGATTGGTGCTGTCCTTCCTACTGGTCGGTTCGCTGACCTTTGGTCGACTGATCGCCTGTCTGGTGCTCGGAGGCGCCGTCGGGCTCTCCGTCGCCGTCGTCGAGGCGCTGGCCCGGGAAGGGTATCTCCGCGTGATCTGGGGGCCTGGCGAGTTCACCACCGTCAATCTCGGCGCGACCCCGGTCATCGTCGGTACCGGTTCTGAATCCACGGTCCGGATTCCCAAGTCCAGTGGCTTCCCCGCCACGATCGCGACCTTCACCATGCGGGACGGTAAGGCGACCATGTACCATAACATGACCGGTGCGACGCACCCGCTGCGGGACGGCAACAAGCTGCCGCTCGGAACCGTCACCATCGAGGTGAAGCTCTTCTCCTGATACACCCATGCGCAAACTGCTCTCCGCATATCCGAAATGGTTGGTCTTCGCCTTGGCAGGATTACTGGGGGCGGGCTTATTCAATGCGGCCTATGAACTGATTAACCTCATTATTGCCGCAGCGGATGACACTCGCAGGAACATCCCTTTGCTTGTGCGGATGTTTCATACGGGTGTTTGGTTCTGCTGTCCGTCTGTCGGAGTGGCTTTTTTGATCTTTAGTTGCCAGCGCGTTCTTCTTGGTTCCGATTCAGAAAATTTCTTCGCCGACCTGCTTCGTCCTCTGGCTGTAGGCGTGTTCCTGGGCTTTCTTTCCGGAGCTCTGGCTGAGTGCCTTTTTCAGGTCGCCATCGGGCCTCTTTCCGGAGTGTTTTTCGTTGAAACACTTAGGGCGATTGCGTGGGGTCTCGCCGGTGGCGGGCTTGGCCTAACGTTGTCCTTCGTAGTGCCGAATCTCAAAAGCACGAGGTCAGCTCTTTTTGGTTTTGCTGGCGGTGTGGCCGGCGGCGTTGGCTTTATCTTTGTCAACACGGTCATACGTGCAGTCATGGATTCTAGCAGTTCAGCCAGTGGCGAAGGTCTCGCGGATGTGGGCGCCCGTCTCGTGGGGACTGGTATCATAGGGCTTTTCATCGGCCTGTCCGTCGCGGTGGCGGAGGCCACGGCCAAGGAGGGTTACCTTCGCGTCGTCTGGGGCCCGGGTGAGTTCACCCGAGTCAACTTGGGCGAAAAGCCGGTCACCGTCGGAAGTTCGCGCGAATCGACCATCCGCATGGCTTCTTCGGCTGGTTATCCTCCGATCGTGGCGACCTTCAGCCTGCAGGGAGGCCAGGCCACGATGGTGAACCATATGTCTCGCTCGACGCATGCCCTTCGCAACGGCAACAAACTGACCTTGGGCAGCGTGGTGATCGAAATCCATCTCTTCTCCTGAAAACTATGCGTTCCTTCCTCAATCGTGCGCCCAAGTGGCTGGTCTTCGGCGTCGTCGGCATGACGGGAGGGCTCTTATTTTCGCTGCTCGGCGAACCGGCCGCAGCTTTGACCGAATCTGTGCCGGTGGCCGCCGCTCAGCCCAATAAATCGCCGGTGGATCTCGTGTTCGTGCTGGATGTCAGCGGCAGCATGCAGAAGGAGATCAACGGCGTCAGGTCGAGCATCGTCGAATTCACCCGACAGTCGAAGGCCTCCGGCGTGCCGATGCGCTTCGCCTTGGTGACTTTCCGTGATCTCACCTATGACCAGGGGACTGAAGTGATCCAAGTTTTCACATCGGATCCGATGGTGTTCTCTTCTGGCATGACAAGGCTCCGGGCTTCGGGCGGTGGCGACAATAGCGGGGAGAGTTCGTTGGACGGATTGAAGGTCGCCGCCGGTCTCGCTTTTGACCCCGCTTCGCGCCGGGTCGTCGTCCTCATCACCGATGAAACCTGGCACGAACCGGATGGGCAGATTGTTTCGGCTTCAGGCCTGGCCTCGGAACTTCGCGCTGGCGGCATCGAATCCGTCCATGTCGTCGCTTCTTCAGGGATCATCGACACCTTCGATTTCCTCAAGGAGCAGGTCCCCGGGAAGCGTTTCGTCCTGGATGCCTCCGGGCGGACCGAAAGCAGCCTTGCGCGTATCTTCGAGGGGGTCGCACGGGAAGTGGTCAGCCCCTCCATGTTGGGCAGCGTCGCGGAGGATGCTCAGAAGGACCACTCCTTCACCTCTTATCTCAAGGGTGTCATGTCCGTGGGTCTCTGGCTTTCGATGGTTTCGATCGGCGTCGGACTTTCCTTGGTCGCTGGTCAGAAGTACATGCTGACGGGTTCGTTGCGTGTGCCCGGTCTGCTCAAGTCGATGCTGCTCGGGACCCTGATCGGCGCCGCCTCCGGCGTCCTTGGGCAGACCTTGTTCTTCGGCCTTGATGCCTTAGGCACGCCCGATGCCTTGGGTAAGATCATCTCATGGGTCGTGGTCGGCGCCGGGCTCGGCTTCGCGATGACCTTCGTGATCCCCAATATCTCGAAACTGAACGCGCTGCTCTGCGCTTCCGCCGGCGGTTTCGTCGGCTGCGTGGCGTTCATGCTCATCGTCGGTGGGATGCGCTTTTCCGACTTCGGCGGCCGGGTCGTCGGCGCCTTGCTGATCGGTTTCTCGGTCGGCATCGCGGTGGCGATGGCTGAGGTGATCGCCCGGGAGGCCTACCTTATCGTGCATTGGGCGAAGAACGAGAAATCCACCGTCAATATCGGCGGCGCGCCGGTCCTCGTCGGCACCAGCGTCGAGTCGACCGTCCGGATCTCGCCCAAGACCGGCTATCCCGGGGCCGTCGCCACCTTCAAGGTCGTGGGCGGTAAGCCGACTTTGATCAACCACATGTCCCACACGACCCACGTCCTTAAGGACGGCAACAAGCTGACGCTCGGCACGGTCGTCATCGAGGTCCGGATCATCCACTGATTCCCTTCGCCACCATGCGTTCTCTGCTCGCGCGCTCTCCCAAATGGCTGGTCCTCGGCGTAGCTGGTCTCCTTGGCGGCCTCCTTCTTGCCTTGTTCGCCGAGAGGTGGGTGGGGGAGAAGCGTGCCGAGACCATCCTCGTCGCGGAGGATCAGCGGCCGGTGGACCTCGTCTTCGTCCTGGATATCTCCGGCAGCATGTCGGGAGAGCTCGAAGGGGTGCGTAACAGTCTGACCGAGTTCCTCGGTCAGCTCGAGGCGCGCAAGATCAAGGGTCGTTTCGGATTGGTGACTTTCGACAGCGACGCACGTGTGACGCATCCTCTGACCTCTGATGTCAGAAAGGTCGTCGAGGCGATGAAGCCTTTGTTCGTCAAAGGTGGGAGGGCTTTTTCTGGAGATAGCTCGCTGTCCGGTCTGGCCGTGGCGGCGGGGGTGCCCTTCAATCGTGACGCCCGTAAGGTGGTCATCCTGATCACCGATGAGACGACCGACATCCCTGATGATGAGATCTTCTCCACCGACGATGTCGTCGCCAAGCTGAAGGCCGCGAAGGTCGACGAGGTTGACGTGGTCACGCTGGCTTCGCTGACCGATGATTACGCCTTTCTCTCGTCCGCCGCTCCTGGGAAAGCCTTCACCATGGACCGCTATGGCCGACAGTCCGAAGGGTTGGCTAATCTCTTCAAGGAGGTGGCCGTCGCCGTGGCGGACAGTTCCGTGTTGAGAGGTACCGGAGTGCCGGGGGCCAAGATCGATGTCGCCCTGGTCCGTAAGAATTTCTGGCCGGACGCGTTGCAGGCGGGTCTTTGGGTCGGCCTGGTCTGTTTCGGCATCGCCGTGGCGGTGGAGACTTTCCAGCAAGTTCTGCTAGGTGGCTCACTCCGGCCTTTGCCCGTCCTGAGAACGATGGCCATCAGCCTTGGGCTCGGTTTCGCCGCCGGTGTCATCGCTCAGGCGCTCTATACCTATGCCTTGGGTGAGGTGAAGGATTACGGCGAACTCCCGCGAATCGCCTCTTGGACTTTCGTGGGCGCCGGGCTAGGTCTGACGATCACGCTGGCGATGCCGAACCTGAACGTCATCAGGTCCGTGATCTTTGGCGCCTTGGGAGGTTTAGTCGCGGTAGGAGGATTCCTGCTCGTGTCGATGTCGGGCGCTGACATGGCTTCGCGGCTGATGGGGGCCGCGTTCCTGGGCTTGTTCATCGCCCTGGCCGTAACAATCGCCGAAGCCGTGGCCCGGGAGGCTTACCTCGTGGTACACTGGGCGAAAAACGAGACCACGACGGTCAACCTTGGGTCCCGTCTCGTGATGATCGGGACTTCTCGCGATGCTACCGTCCGTTTGCCGATCAAGAGCGGGTATCCCGCTGAGATCGCGAGTTTCCAGCTCAAGGACGGCAAGGCCGTGCTCACGAATCACATGTCTAAGACCATCCATGTCCTGAAGAACGGCAATAAGCTTACCTTGGGTACGGTGGTCATCGAGGTGCGTATCCTCGCGGGATACCTGACGACGCCGCGCCCATGAGCCTACGCAAAATCACCCTCTTATTGGACCGGTCGTCCTCCATGGCGGGCGCGCCAGCCGGACAGGCAGGCGCTTTCGTTGAGTGGAGCCTCCTGTCGACCCTCAGGGCGAACCGCCATCTTTACGGAAACGTGCTGGTTAGTTTGGTTGCCTTCGATACTTCGGCTGAATGGCTGGCGAAGGACCTGGACATAGATAGTTTGGTCTTCCCGAACGCCTACGAGCTGGCGGCCTTCGGCGGAGCCTCCCTTGGTGCGGCCACGCGCCTTCTTGAGGAAGATATCGCGCAGAACGGCGATACGGAATCCGACCTCATCGTGCTGCTTTCTGACGGTCATTTCGTCGACGACGTCGTCGAGGTCGCCGGGTCCTTCGCTCAGGTTTCCAAGGCGCTCAGGATATGCCTCGGCGCGGATGCCTCATGCAGGGAGTCGCTGGCCTATTTCGAGAACTGGCCGAAGGGTGGGCGCAGGCCGGCCGGAGACGTCTTCAGCGTGACTCCTCAGGACGTCGAGAATTGGCTTGGCCTGATCTGACCATGGCCCTGGGCCGACTGACAGTTTTCATCCTCATCGACACTTCTGGCTCGATGGCGGGAGAGCCCATGACTTCTTTGCTCGGAAACCTCCGCCTGCTTAAGGATGCCATGTCGAAGAACGACCTGATCCACGGAAGGGTGGACGTCTGCTTGGTCGGTTTCAGCGGCGAGGCGCGGCTTCTGGCTCCGCCCGTCTCTCTCGATGACATTGAGTTCCCGGCGGACCTTGAGACTGCTGGTTCGACGGCGACGGGGGCGGCGATCGACCTCATGCTTGAAGTGCGGAGCAGGCCTTCTGAGATGCCTTCCCTATGTCGCCTTGCTCCCGTGGCGCTCCTCGTCTCGGACGGTGTCGCTACGGATGATTTCGATGCCGCCATCGGTCGCGTGGACGCCGCGTCCTGGTCTGCGCGCGTCGCTTGGGGTTTGTCCGGTGCGGATGAAGGCCAACTGGAGAGATTTGTCGGCGAACGGCAGTGCAGGTCTTCCCATCTGTCTCTTTTCGGTCAGGATGCCGGAGCCGGTGCGGTCACCAGGTTCTGCCTCATGCTGAGTCTGATTCTCGGGAATGAAGACTCCGGGGGGAATTCTGCCTCCTTGCCGGGCGGGCTCGGTCCGACGGCCCCCTCCGCGCGGGCTGGCCTGCGGCCAGACGATAGCGCATAGTTTTGCGATAAAGTTCGTATAAGAACACAAGAAATCCAGACGCTTGACGGGGGGGAGGGGAGGGGGTATCCCAAAGGCACACCCCCATGAGCTCCGCCCGCCGTCTCCCTATCTACTTCCTCGTCGATACCTCTGGTTCGATGAGCGGTGATCCGATTAACCAGGTCCGTACCCAGCTGAGCAGCATCATCGACGGCCTACGCGCCGACCCTCAGGCCCTCGAAACGGCACACCTTTGCCTCATCTCTTTTGGCGCTTCCGCCAAGGTCGAGGTTCCGCTCACTTCCTTGGAAAGTTTCAACGTGCCTGCCGTCCTGGATGCCGCCGGTTCGACGGCCATGGGGGAGGCGCTAGAGCTGCTCGTGCGCACCCGCAAGGCCGACCTCGTGCCCAAGACCGGAAGTACCGCCGGTGATTGGCGCCCGATGGTGTTCTTCCTGACTGACGGCGTTCCGACCGATGACTTTGATGCCGGTATCCGTGAATTCAAGAAGCTCCGCTGGGGCGTGCGTGTCGCGTGCGCCGTCAATGGCGCCGACGAATCCAACCTAGTCCGTTTCCTTGATGCTTCCGATGCGCCCGCTGGATACCCCGACGAATCGGTGACCAATCTGGTCCATGTCAGCACGGCTGACCCGATGAAAATGCAGGCCTTCTTCAAGTGGGTCTCCGCCTCGATCGCGGCCGTATCCGGGAGTGCCAATCCGGATGATATGGCCGGTGGCGCGCCGCCGCCGCCGCCTGGTGCCCCTTCGCCTGGACCGACCTCCGCCGGAAACCCTCCGCTGCCTCCGCCCCCTCCTCAGCTTACCTAAATGGCTGAGCCAATCGGCGGTAAGGAGCATCGATGGGGCTTGTCCGATCTGCTCAAGTTAGGCTACATACTCCATGTTGCCGCCTCAGTGATGGGGTGGATAATCGTGTTGGGCTTGCCGTTCGTGGCGGCATATGGTGTCTACCGTTGGAGCTACTTGGAGCATCAGTCTGCAACATTACCTTCTGGGAAGGATCTCGTCGCTGACGGTAGCGGGTTATTGGTTCCTTTCCTTAAGTTGTGCTTGGATTGGGTTTTGTTAACGGTGTGTATGCTTTGGGCTTCGTTCACTTGCGCCGCCTCGGCGGCTTTTTTATATTTCATGATGAAAAGCACACGCTCTGATAAGGTGCCTGATTCCGGATGTGCGGTCCAGGCGGGTGGTCAAGGGGCTGTCGCCGCCCCGGAGAAGTCCGGAAGCGCCGAGTCCGCGCCTGCTGCTCCTGCGGTCGGTGTCGAGACTCCTGAACAGACGAAGAAAAAGGCCGAAGCAGAGCGCAAGAAGCAGGAGCAGGATCGCCGAGACCGAGTCGAAGAATCCCGAAAGGAATTCAAGGTCAGGTTCACTGCGTTCAGGAATGCTATTCCGGCTGCCTACGTCCTCAGCATCGGCGGCGGTACCCTCGATTTTTCGGAAAAATTCAAATCCACCCCGCTCAAGGTGACGATGCGCGAGGGGTCCCTTCGCTCCTATCTGGCCTGGGATCGCGAGGGGATGGTCATGGTACTCAATGACGCCTACGCCTTCTTCAAGGACCGGAAGGTCAAGTTTGTCCTGGAGGTTTCGGATCCGGCGATCACGGCTGACCCTGAACTGCGCGATGAAATCAAGGCTGAGACCTTGGAGGTCACCTTGCAGGCAGAATTCCCGACCGTCGCCGAAAAGTTCTTCGAGTGGAAGTCCAAGATGCCTACACCCGTTCGTCTTGAGAATGCCAAGCAGGGGCAGGAGGTTGATTATGACCTTAAATCAATCCTATCTTTTGATGCTCAGTGGCTCATCTGGAAAGACGCCAAAGGTCTGGGCTCCCTGGAGGCTGACTTCGAGACGCAGCGCATCAAAGGGCTTCCGACCGTAGGCAATGATAATAAGATACGCGTCATATTCGCCTGCCGGGGCTGCGAAAGCCTCACGCATGAAATCGATCTGCTGCTTACCTGCAATATGGACGCCGAGCAACTCTGGAAGCAGATCGAGGAAGCCGACTCCGACAAGGATGCCGTTGTTTCCGACGACGAGGTTCCCAGTCTAGCGAAGATGGCCGAAGCGGTGCGCTCATCTTCTAATTCCTATGAGGTCGCAAAACCGGACGATCTTTTTTCCAAGCCCCACCGTGTCTCTCGTCGGCAGAAGTCCGCCGGGTTCGACCTAGCGTACGCTTCAATCAGGGGGCGCAGCCATGTGAAGGGCGGAAGTTTCCGTGAAGATCATGCCGATGCCCGCTTTTTCCATGAAGGCAAGGCGGTCGCGATCATCGTCTCCGACGGCGCAGGATCAGCGCCTCTTTCTCGTCGAGGTTCACGCATCGTCGCTTCCTTCGGAGTCAGATCTCTCGTCAAGCTGGGAGAGGACCTGCTGGCTAATCCTGAATGCCTGAAGGGGCGAAGTCAGGCGGCCTTAGATGGTTTCGCCGCCCTGGTGCAGACCATCAGTGCCCAGATCGAGTTCGAGTCGGAATGCATCAAGGAACGACGCCCCGACTTCCTAGCCAAGGAGATGTACGCCACCTTCCTGGCTGCGTTGGTTCTTCCGACGCCTGAGGGGGACGTCTTGCTGACTTACTCCGCCGGAGACGGCGCCATCGGACTTGGTCTCGCCGGAGGCGCCTCAGGACTTAAGTGCGTTCCTGATCACGGCCAATCCGCAGGACAGACGCTATTTATCCTTAATAAAGGAGCCAATGACGCGGAAAAGAGGCTAGTCCATACGAAGCTTCCCGAGAACTACGCTTTGTTGCTCATGAGCGACGGAGTCAGCGACCCGCTGATCCCGCACGGAGAGGACGATAAACCCGCAATCTGGGATCTTCTTGCTGAAGAACTAAAACCCATCGTCGAGCGCGAGCCTTTCACGGAGAATGATACCGAGCGCGTAGAGACCTTCAAGGAGCGGGGCGGCCTTTGCGCCTGGCTAGATTCCTATCAGAAGGGTCATCACGACGACCGGACCATCGCAGTGCTTTTCCATAAACTCAGCTGACCATGCCTAAGATGACCTTGAGGGCGGCCGATGGCCGCCAGTATACCATCAATACCGACCTTGAAGAGAAGTCGGGACGAATGAAGGACGTCTGGTTCTGTGACGACAAGGCAAACGTAGCCGCTTTTTTCAAGGCGCCGCTCAAGCCCCGCGACCTCTTGCGACTCAAGAAGATCACCGGCGTATACCGTGACTCCATCCTTCGAGGCAACGAGGACTATTATGGCAGCGTGCTGGGATTGCCCTTCACGACCGGTGATGCACGGCATCCGCGCCTGGGTAACGATACGCAGTTCGTGATCCTACCGCTTTATCAGAAGGATTATTTTTTCAGCGTAGGCACGAAGCCAGGCGGCCCGAAACTCAAGGGCAAGGAGAAGAAAGGCCGCTGGTTCGCCTCCTCGAAGTTGCGCCGTAAGTTCTTGCACCCCGATGAGCTTGGCACCTGGGAGAATCATCTTCGTTGTTGCCTTGAGATGTGTCGTGCGGTCTCAAAGATGCATCAGGCGGGCGTGGCTCACTCGGACTTATCTTACAACAACGTCCTCATTGATCCTGTCGGTGGAACCGCCTGCGTCATTGATTGTGACATGCTTGTCGTCGTCGGGATGTTCCCGCCCGAAGTCGTAGGTACGCCGGACTTCATCGCGCCGGAGGTCTACCGGACCCAGCACATCCCGCTGGGGAGTCCTGGACGCGAGCAGCCGAGCCAGAAGACCGACCTTCACGCCTTGGCGGTGCTCATCTATCAATACCTGCTCTATCGGCATCCTTTGCGCGGCCGTCTCGCCGGAACCTTGAATCCTGGGGATGCAGGCAACGATGAGGTCAGGCTCATGGGCGCGGATGCCTTGTTCGTCGAACATCCCACGGATACTCGTAATCGCATCAACGCGAAGAGCCAGGACAACGCCGACTACCTGCCCTATTGCGATACCGACAAGATACCGATGTCGGCCTGTGGTGAACCTCTCGCTAAACTCTTCCTCCGGGCATTTGTCGAAGGTCTGCATGATCCGAACAAGCGTCCATCGGCGACGGATTGGATCCGGGGCATCGAACAGACGCTCGCGATGGTGGTGCCATGCAACAACAAGCAGTGCCAGCAGAAGACCTTCGCGTATTTCGGAAAGTACCAGTGCCCGTTCTGCGGGACTACTTCCTACTCCTATCCGCAGGGTACCTTCTATTCTCCCGTAGGTACCGGAGAGGCTCGCAAGTATGAGCCTGATGGCGCCAGCATTACGGTCGTCCATGATCGTGTCCTTGGAAACTGGCATGAGAGTAAGATCGGTTTCGAGAACATGTCCGTGAGCGCGGCCGGTCGCCCCATCAAGGGCCGTTTCATCCGCACCCAGACCGGCTGGGCTTTCGAGAACATCGGTTTCGACACGATGATCGAGCGCGGCGCCAAGAAGCCCATCCCCTTGGGGGAGAAAGTGGAAGTGGTGAACAACATGCAGCTGCAGTTGAATACCGACGGTCGGATTCTCCTGATCCGCATTCCCTGATTGACATGCTCCGACGTCTCCCGGTCTACATCCTGCTCGACTGTTCCGAGTCGATGGTGGGAGAGGGTCTGGCCGCCGCCCGGCGTGGCATCGGGAGCATCCTTTCCAGGCTCAGCGTCAATCCTCAGGCGCTTGAGACCGTCCATATCTCGATCATCGGATTCTCCAGCCGCGCCAAGGTGCTGCTGCCCCTGACGGCACTGCCCGACGCGGTGATGCCCTCAGTGCGGCTTGGCAACGGCACCGCCTTGGGGGCGGCCCTGGAATTGCTTGCCGCTCGCATCCGGGACGAGGTGTCCCGTCGAGACCGGGTCCAGCGAGGAGACTGGCGCCCGATCGTCATCCTGCTTGCGGACGGCAAACCGACGGACGATTTCGAGAAGTCGCTTAAGGTCTACAAGGACACCATCGGCGACTTGGTCGCCAACTTCTACGTCGTCGGCTGCGGCGAGGACGCCGACCTGCGTTCGCTATCGAAGATATCAGACATCCTGCTCAAGGCCGAGTCGATGGAAGCGGGCGTGCTTGATCGTCTCTTCTTCTGGATGAGCGAGACGCTCACCGAGGCCAGCCGATCGCAGGATGACAGGGGAGGGCGGGCCATGCTCGAAAGTCTTCCGGTCGGCGTCACCATGGTCGATGCGAAGCACCTTCCGGATGACAGCGCCGTCGCTGATTTCTATCTCCGTGCCGTCTGCGGAGCCAAGCGCCGCCCTTTCATCATGCACTTCAAGTGGGATGAGTCGGAGGAGACCTTCAAGGCTCATCGCTCCCACGCCCTTTCGCCGGACGACATCGAGCCCGACCAGGATGCCGGGGTCGGCGAGGCCATCGATATCTCCATCGTTTCTTCGCCCCCTGCTTGTCCCTATTGCGGAGTGGACAAGTATGTCATCTGTGGTCCCGAGTGCGGTACGATCGCCTGCGCCGGAGGCGTGAGGCAAGGTCCGGAAGGCTTCATTCATGCATGTCCCAAGTGCGAGGTCGAATTCGCCGTGGGCAAAGGTGCGGGCGCCACATCGCTTCGCGTGAGAAGGGGATGAGCCGCGTCGGTCCGATCGAGGAGCGCGTGCTGAAGTCGCGTAAACTGCTGGCTCAGCACTCCGTGATCACGGATGCCATCGTGGCCGCCTTCCGGGAAGAGAGCGATGACGCTTTGCCCCGTTCGGTCATCGCGGCGTTGGCCCGCATCGACCATGGCTCGCAGACGGCGACCCAGAAAGGGCAACCTGACGCGAACCATTGGCTGGCCAGCAGTTTTTACCTGAAGCCGGACCTCTTATCGGTCGCCTCTTTGCGTGCTTCCCGCGTCATCGATGGCGCTTCCGGTCTGGGTGTCTCCATCGGGATGCCTCGTCGTGCCAACGATTTTCCCGACGTCACCCCTCTTGGGCTCGATCTCTTCTACAAGGCTTCGCTGCAGCATTCCCGCAAGGGTGGTCCGTCGCTCGGAAGCGTGGATGCGCTCTTCGACGCACCCACGGTGCTCTTCGTCGTCGCTGAGCATGCTTCCGCCGCTACTCTGTCGGACGCCTTGCTGCTGAGCCTCGTACCCTTTGCCAAGAGTCACCTGACGCTTTTCGCCCAACAAAAGAAAATCGCGCTGACAGATGTTGAGTCGGAACTGGTTGAGCTCAGCGAAGCGCTGTCCGGCCTCAGGTCGGGCAATCTCCCGAAATCGTTGCCGCTGACTTCCGTGGGGACGCGCAGGGACTTGCTTTCATGCGAATCCTTCCATGGCCTGCTCCAGGCCGCCGTCAGGAATTCACCGGGCGGCAAGGACAAGGCAGATGAGTGGCCGCCTCTGATCTCGGCTTATCTTCCGGGAGGTCAGGCCCGCCTTCCGGCTCAAGGAGCCGGCGGGGTACCTTTGGCGATCTGCGCCTTGGCCTCGACCTGGTTGAGGGTGGGCTGGCGAAACCTTCAGCCCAAACGTAAAGAAGCGTTTTTGGCGGATTTTTCCTCTCTCGTGGCGGGTTGTGCTCACGAACAGGCCGGATGGGTGGAATCGACCCTGAATCGCACCATTGCATAGCCACCTGAGGGTTATCTATAACACTGTCAGTATGTTCGATTTACCCCCCGATCAATTCGAGGCGATGATGGCCGCTTTGCTGGCTGATCCAGCCCGAACTCCCGAACTGATGGCTCATAAGCCAAAGGTGATGTCCGAAATCTCGTCCATGACCAAGGCGGTCAAGGGGACGCTTGTCTCAAGGGATGAGGAGATTGACGTCGTCGCCGCTGGACTTCTCTCGGGCACTTCAGTGCTCCTGATGGGGCCTCCCGGTACGGCGAAGAGCTTGCTCGTCCGTTCGGTCGCGCAGGCCTCCGGGGTCAGTGGAGATAAGTTCTTCGATTACCTGATCAGTAACCATACCATGCCTGAGGAGCTTTTTGGTTCGATGGACCTGGGCGGTCTCGTCGAAGGAAAGATGCGTCGCGTGACCCAGGGCAAAATGCCCGTCGCCGAGGTGGCTTTCTTGGATGAGGTCTTCCGTGGCGGAAGCCATATCCTGAACACGCTCCTCACGATCATCAACGAGAAGAGGTATGACAGCGGCGAGGGTCTGAAGCCGGTACCTTTGCTCTCGGTCGTCGGCGCCGCCAACAACCCGCCCGACAAGGAGGAGATGCAGGCCTTCTTCGACCGCTTCCCGGTGCGGTGCTGGGTGGATCCTTTGCTGGACAGACCGAATCCCGAAAAGTTCGAACTCCCTTTGCTCGACAAAGCCGTAAGCGGCGACCGTCAACGACTGCTGAGCACGTGGGGGCGGGGCAAGGTCAAGACGGCCTCGCCGGTCATCACGACGAATCACTTCCGTTGCGGGCGCACCATCCTTCATGCCATGCTCAGGGACGCATCGGGCAAGGCCGCTGACAAACGATGGAGTGAGTTCATCGGCATGTACCACGACTGCCGTGCCATCGCCCGGCTATCCGACCGATCCCTGGCCCAGCTGTGGTTCTTCGCCGCCGCGCTCGATTTCGTGCGCGGCATGGATCCGACGCAGCCTTATGAAGCCGCCTCCAATACGAAGCGTGCGGATGGACACCTCCTCGTCTTCAGGCATGTGGCTCGCTCGGGGCAGGGCCGACGTGGTCTTTCTGAAAAGGTTTCGGCTTTCCTGGCCAACTGAACGGAATGAGCCTTCAGAGGGACATCGAGACCCTGGGCCGGAACTATTGCAAGGCCGCGCCTTCTCGCGTGGTCGTGGCCGCCTTCCCCGAGCTCTACGAGAAGCTGCTGACGGCGAGGCTTTTTCTGCCGCCACTGCTGGTGCTCGATCTCCTGGTCGCGGTGACGAAGCCCATCAATGCGCTGACTCCCGGCGGTTACTCGAGCCGCGCTTCAAGCGAGGGTTGGACGGAGCTGCTCGAGGCCGTCGCACGCCGCGCCCTTCCCGGACGTATCGGGGATCTTGATCACGGCCAGGGGCTGCTCATGGCCACCGCGCAGCATCTCAAGTCCACGGCCCATCAGTATTGGAATTCAGCCCAGTATGAGGAGTGCGTCATGTCGGGGGTGGACCGGCTTGTCGCCGAGGAGCTCAAAGCACTGGCCCCCAAGTCAGCCAAGAAGGCCCGTTGGACTCCTTTCTGGGATCACCTGAACCAATGCGTGGCGGACGATGCCGGACGAGAGAAAGTCATTCCTTTCAGCTCTTCCTTCCGTAGTCGTATGAACGACATCTTTCTTTTCCAGGATCTCCCGCCCGTCGATGAGCAGCTGGACGCGCTCATCGAAGAACTCGAGGTTTATCGGGATCGTAACCAACTTCCGGTCTCCGTCCGTCCTGGGGACAAGGATCCTTCGCAGCGTCGCAGCGATGCGGGCGATTTCTTTGAACGTTCCCCCGGTCCGCTTCCCGATAATCTGGCGCGAATCTCGCCCGTCGACCTCGTGCTTCTCAACGCAGGCGGAAGGGTCGACGAGGAGCTGAAGAAAAGGCTGAGGCTGAGGTTTGCCCTCAAGGTGGTGGAATCCGACATCAGCCAGAGATACCATGCGCAGCCTGACCCTTTCAAAAGGTCCAGAAAGATGGAGGTGAGGGTGACCCTGCATGACGATCGGCTTGCGCGTTCTGTTCCTCCGGTAGGTTCCGACGGCAGGGAGTTCTCACAGGTCAATCTCTTCAGGGCGACGATGGTCTATTTCCTTCACCATTTCGCCCAATCCATGGAAGAAAGTCCTATCGACTGCGACGTGAAGGTCATCCTTTCCCTTGGCGGTACCGCCCGCATGGCGCGCAAGTTGCCGCCGGATTTCCTCGCCGCGGCAAGACGAAGCCCACGTTCCTGCTTCGAGGCCCTCTGGATGGCTTTCCCGCAGGTCTTTTCGGGCGTCCTGCTTCGACGTCTGAAAGAGACAGGCGGTAGCGCGCATCCGGAATCCGAGCCGTCGATGCTGGTGCTGCTCAGTCTCGGCCAGCCCTCGCCCGTGCGTTCCGATGACTGCGAGAACGTCTGCCGGGCCGACGTGCAGGCCGATCCGGGCGCCTGCACCTTGAACGCCCGCGTCATCGGCTTCACCAGCGATCAGGTCAGGTCAGCGATCGTCAGCGAGCATGATGCGCCTGGGGCGCTCGGCTTCGATATGGTCAAGGCCTTGTTCGGACAGGAGGGAGCCGCATGAAAGCTTTTTCTTCCAAAGGGGACAACGGGCCTGGTCTTTCGCAGAAAGCCTGCTTCGCCTTAGTCAAGCGTCTGCTTGCCCGGAACGAGGGTCGCAGTCTGGCCTTGGAAGACCGCATGCGGGTGCTGAGAGGAATCAAAATGCACCGTGGTCGTGGGCCCCATTCCAAGGGCTACTGCCTCGTGGTCAATGACCAGGCTTGTCTGGACAACGCGACCGGCCCGATGTGGGACAATCTGCTTCAGGAGCTCGGAGCCGACTCCAAGTCGACGTTACCTTTGGGCTTCGAGGATGTTCCTTTCTGCGAAGGTGATTCCCTTCATCGGATCGCCTCTCCGGCCCCCGGCGCAGGGGGTGAGGTGAGGCACCTCATGTTGGAATCCCGAAGAGGTAGGTTCGAGTCGCTGCTGGAGGAAGTCACCCACGTCGACGGCGCCCGCGCCGCCATCGTCACCATGGAGGCAGCCGGCAAGGGTCCGATGACCTGCGTCATGCTCGAGTTCGGCAAGGAGGGTCTCCCAGGCGGAGCCCTTGAATCCCTCTTTCCCAGCGCCGAAGTCATCCGCGTGTCAGATGATCCTCGCCGCCTGGTCTTCACGCACCTGGGGAGCTCCTGCCGTTGGATGTTCGAGCCCGAAAACGACGTCGTCCTCGTACCGGTATTCGCCCGCGAGCATCCCGATGAGAACAAGGCTTTGGTTACTTTCCGCGGCGATGATGGTTCGCTTGAGACGGCGCTGTGCCGTTGGAGCCGGGATGACGAATCCGGGCTCGGCTCGTTCATCAAGCTCAGCCTCAATACTCCGGACAGGCCGCTTCTGCCAGAATCGTCATCCGGCATCCTCGCCGAAGGAGCGGTCGACATGCCGGTCTGGCTGGCCAAGGAAGACCGCGCCTTGGCGGACGACCGGAGGATTTACGTCATCAGCGACAAGGCCCCGCTTTTCTTCAAAGCCTTGGCGAGGATCGTGGACGCAGCCGAGTTATCAGGACAGGGCAACCTGTCCTTCGCTCGTTGGACTGAGGCGGATTACGGGGCCACTATCTACGCCTTCCGCTCTGAGTTCATCGCTGAACTCGAATCTTTCCGCGATGTACGTTCTTACCGGATCATCGAGGCCCAACTGGAAGGTCGTGGCTTGGCCGTCCGTCAGGGCTATCGATTCGTTCCGGAGATGCCTGATGACGACGGTTGGGGCGGCGCCGTCAAGTCGGCCCTTTTCGACGCCTCCGGTCAGGACCAGGCAGGCTGGGCTCTCGTCGATCCTTGCGCCCAGGGCGACGACGGGCTTTCCGGCGTCTCAGCGGTCATCATCCCTGAATTCAAATCATTCGAGGGGTATCGCAAGCATGTGGCCGTCTTCGGACCGGTCGTCAGGGCTGAACTCATCGCGGATGAGAAAGAAAGGCATCTTGATTTTTCTGCCCAAGCTGAGGGAGCCTGGACCCAGGCGGCCGAGGCGGAGAAGGCCGCTCATGACGCGAATGCTCAGAGCATGTTTGATGAACTTTCGAAGCGCGCAAAGGCTCTCGATGAAAGCCTTCGGGCCATGGAAGAAGAGGTCAGGTCAACCACCGACATGGCGGCCCCTCTGCATGCCGAGGCCAAGCAGACAAGGGATGATCTTGAAAAGACCGTAACCGGTTTCCGGGAAGCGATTCGCGGCTCAGCTGAAAAATCGGCTAACTGGTCGCGCCTGCAGAGAATACTACAGCAGCATATTCAGCTCTTCGAGTCTTATGCCCGCATGCTTGATGGCACCGTCAGTTCCAACGCACAGGCCGAATTGGCCAGGGTCAAGGCGCAGGAAGCCATCCTCGTCAGGAGGATTCAAGAACTCGGACAGGCTGAGGCGGAGGTCGCCGCAGCTCACGTCAAGTCCGCCGAGCTCGTGTCACGTCTGGAAGGAGAGGTCGCCCGGGTGGAGGCGGAGATCGAGAGATTGGGCGAATCCATCTCCCTGGACGCAGAAAGGGTAGCGTATTTCGATGCCTTGACGGCCAAAATGGCGGCGCTTGCCGACCTCAGGCATGCCAAGGAAACCAAATCATTGAATCTCCAGCATGCTTATGCGCAGTGTGACGTCCATGAGCAGGAGGTCCGGGGTGAGCTTTTGAACCTAGAGCGGTCGCTCGTCGGACTAACGGACAAGAGGAAGTTGGTCGCGGAGCAGGCCGCGGAAGTCACGCGACGCCGTGAGGCGATCAAAGCCGAAGGCGTCAACGTGCGGAATGCTGAAGCGGAGCGAGATAACCTCACGCGCGCCTTGGCCAGGGAAGAGAAGGCGCTCGCCGACATGATCAAAGCAGGCGACCCCCGTCAGTTGGCTAGGTCTCTCCTCGATGAGGCCAAGGCCATCAGGGCCGATATCGACGAGGTCAATGAAGCCAGGAGGCTTCTCACCGACGGAGATGCTGAAATCTCCAAGCTTGAATCCGAACTCGATACGTTGCTCGACGGGCAGTCCATCGATGGCCTCAGGACTAAGGTCAAGGGCACGGAGGCAGCCGTGGTGGTCCTGGAGCGGGCAATCCACTCGCTTGAGGACGCTCTCGCGGGAGAAGATCTCCTGCGCGCCAATCCGATCGCGGCCGAGAAGCTTCGTTCCTGGGGGCAGTTCAAGTCGGAAGCATCCCGCAGGCTTGCGGCGGCCAGGGTCACCTACCTCCGCTGCCGTAACCCGATGGAATCCCCCCTGATCGATGAAATCAACGCCGCGATCGACTCGCTGAAGCAACTGCTATGATTCTCCCGGTCAGTCTTGCTGCTGCCATCAAGAAGGCCCGCGATACGGTCGACTTGCTTGAAAACTCTCTGGCAAGGCTGTCTGATAGGTCTGAACATCTTGCCGAGCTCCGGCTCGCCTTCCTCGATGACAAGGAGACGTTGTGGTCCCATGTCGCGCAGATTGATGAAGCCGACACCGCGACCCGTGAGCAGATCACTGAGAACTGCGAGCTGATCGTGTCGAGGCTCGAGGCTCATTGTGTCCAGCTGGCTGAGTTGGAACGATTTCAGCGTGACATGCTCTCGCGCTTGTCTTCCACCCCAGCCGCCTCCGCCGTCCTTTCCTCCGCCGGGGAGGTGACCGTACGGAGAGACGCGCTCAGACGTGTGCTGCTTCGGATGGAGGCAGGCCCGGCCGGCACCTATTTACGGACGAAGTGAAGATGAACCATTATCTCACCCAGTTCGATGCTTTCATGAAACGACGGGGCATCGTCATGCCTCGGATCTATCTGCTTTCCGTGCTTTCGGTCCTTGCCGGGCTGCTTGCGCTCTTGTCCATCCCTTCGTGCCGCGAATTCCTCGCGACGATCGTCCTGCATGACTGGTTCGTCGTCTGCGTCGTATCAATCGTCGGCCCGCTTTTCTTGTGCGATCCGAGCAGGGCTCGTTCGCCTTTCTGGGCTGCGGTCCATCTCATATGCTTATCGGGCGCGGTCGTGCTCGCCTTCTTCTTCTTGGCCTTCTGTGACCTGGCGATCCGGGATGACCGCGCCTACCTGTCACTGCTCGCATGCTTTGCGTCGGTCCTCGCCGGACGCGCTTTCGTCGCCGACCTCGTGATCACCGCCATCGCCAGGTCGCTCGCCGCCGCGCCGACCGGCCGGACGCATCTCTTATCCGCCTATGCGCGGATGCTGGACGTCGACCCCGCTCGGGCCAAGCTCCCGCCGCCTGTCCTCGGTGCGAGGCTCATATTGTCCGTCAGGGAACGATGCCAGCGTATCCTCGGCTTGAGACGTACACGTAGCCGGGCGATCGAAGTCGAATTCCGATTCGTCGCCGAACGGCTCGGGGCAGACTGTGATGCTCAGCCCTCCGAAGCCGGCTTCCTGCGCTATGCCTCGGCGCTAACGCACGAGATCGCCTTGCATCGTATCATCCTTGCATCGCGGATGTCCGGCGCGAAGGACAGCGAGATCGGTGGACGCGACGTCGCGGAGCGCTGGCCGGCGGAGTTCTATAATCGCTGGTCCGTGCTCCTGAAGGCTTTCCTCCGGCTTTCGTCCCGTGTCCGAGGGGCGGCTTCCGAGGCATCCGTCCTCGCGCTACGCGCAAAGGTACTGATGCCTCTTCTCGACGACGCCAAGGACATCATGCTCGTCGTGCATAGGGACGACCCCGCCGGCGGCAAAGAGATGCAGGCCGCAGTTTCTTGGTATGCTCCCGACGCAAAGATCTCACTTCGGGACCTGCGATCGGACTTCGATCGTCATGTCCTTGGCTTCAGGAAGCCCGGTTTCGTATCCAGAAAGTCGCAATTCGCCTTCATGCTCACCGCCCAGCTGGCGGCCGAGCATCTGCCGCTGGAGTTCGCCTCCGTCTACGGGTCAGAGAAAACTGGCGCTCTCGAATGGAAGAAATCCGGGCTGAGTCCGATGCAACTGGCCCTTTGCCTCACCGTGGCTTTTCGCCGTCAGCTCCAATCTGGTGGTTTCAGTGAGGCGCAGAAGGGGCCTGTCGTTGCGAGGTTGCTGATGACCTCGGCCCAGGCAGGATTCAAATCCAAGGATTACCCCGAAACCTCATGGGCTGACCTCATGCAGGCCTCCCCGCTGCAGTGGGAGAACTTCGCCAAGGGAATGGAAGCCTTCAAGTCGCTGCAGACCGTTGCTCTTTCGGAAGATGCCGAGCCTGGGGTGGGTAGGATCAGCGTGACGAACGCCTTTGCTTCGCTCGTCCTCGCGCTGACCGCCTTGTTCCTGCTGCTAAGTTCGCCTTTCTGGCTTTCCTTAAAGAAGCCGTTCAACGATCTATTCGGGCCTGACGAGCGCATCCATGCTGCCGCGAGATCCCTCGATCTTTCCTCGGATGGTTCCGGGCTCGCCGTAGCGACGGCACAGCAAGGACTGCTGACCATCGATGTGAGGAACTACTCGGTCCGGCGCATCGGGGTGCCTGATGGGCTTTCATCCAATGAACTCTCCGATGTCGTAGCTTTGTCGGACGGATCTTTCGTGGCCGCCACCGAAGGGCTATACGGTGCGAAGGGTTTAGATTTCATCCGCGAGGGCAGGGGGTCTCCGATCATCGGCCTGTCCTCGGTCGACCATGCTGCGCTTACCGCCGAGCCGCCCATCACCATGATCAACGTCGGCTCGGACGCCTTGTTCGTGTTCAGACGTGGTCTGCTTTATTATGATGCCGCGCGGAGAGTGCTGGTCGCCGTTGCTAATTCGCCTTCGGAGATCATCGGCGCCTGCGGAAGCAAGAGCGTGGCCGGTCGTGCGTGGATTCTTCATAAGAAGGAAGGAAAGAATGTCGTAAGTGAAGTCGTCCGTGGTGCAGGAGGTGGCTTTTCCTTCAAGTCGTTTGATCCGGATACACAAGTTGCCCCTTCGAGTATCTACCATGACGGCGCTCACCTTTGGTGTCTGGATGCGAGTCGTTCCACCGTTCACTTCGGAGTGGATGATAAGTGGGTCCTCAAGGCTGGTTCGCCTCCGGGCGCGAGGGACAACGGAGGACTCGCCTCCGCGGAGGCTCTGGCCATCAGCCGTAGGACAGACTCGGCCTTGAATGACGTCCTCTGGATGGTGAAAGGCGGTAAGATATACGTCCGGACCATACCCAGGGATTCCCTGCAGGCGGAGCTTCCTATGCCTTGGTTGGAAGTCACCTCCGTCGAAGAGGGGTATCTCGGGGAAATCCATGCCTTCTGCGTGGACGAAGTGGGTTATCTCATCGTGCCATATGCCGGGAGGATTGACCTGCTGTCGCATCGGGATCCTGCCACCGCTGCCGCCCGGCAGATGCAGCTACCCAAACCAGATTCGCGCCTTCGTTCGATCCATGTTGGCTCACATCAGGTAGTGCTCGCCAGCGCCGACGGGGAAAGATCCGAAGTGCGCCTCATCGCTCTCCGTGAATTCGTCGGTCTTGCGCTCGATACGATACGAGCGGAGTGGCCTGATCCCGTGCAGTCCTCCGCTTTCCTGTCCAGCGATTTCAACTTGGCGGACGTCGTAGGTGTCTCCAAGGCAGGTGGCCTTACATATCAGTTCGATTCTGCGGGCCGATGGTTGAAGCATGATCAAGGCAGGCACGGTCTCGTGAACGCGGGCCGGGAGCTGCTGCCTCTAGAAATGTCCTCTGACATCTTGGCGAAAGCCAAGGGTTTAAAGATCAGCGATGTCTCCCAGTCGGGCGATGCGTCGAAGTTCCTGGTGTCATCAAATTTGGGTGTCTACGAGATGTCATTGGATTCGCTTGGCGTATCATCCACGCCTGCGAAAGCCATTCTCCCCGTCTCGACGGTGATGCCTTCCGGTGGCGCCAAACCCATCGGCCTGAGCGACACGATTACTGGGCCGGAGCTGTATTTCCAGGAACCCAAGGAGGATTCTCAGCCTGAAGATGCTCCTCGTCTCGGTTCGATCTGGCGTCTGCAGAATCATCTGAGGCAGGACAGTAGCTGGGTGCAGCAGGCGCCGGGACGTGTCGGCGGCCGGATCTACGTCAACTCCCTGCTACGTTCCCGGATTGATCGGCCGGACGGCGGGCTTGCTTTCGGCTCCGTCGTCGCGCTCAACGATACTCACAGCCTTGTCTTCCGTGGTCTTGAGGATGATGTCTGGAGGACGTCGTCCTTCCCGGGACAGTGGACGAGCATCGTCAACGTCGCCGAAGGCGGTACTGTCATCCGGCAGCGCGGAGGGGAGAAGCATGACGGAGACGTGCTCCGCATATCGCAGATCATTCCGTCCTCGGCCGGCCCTCAGGAGCGTTTGCTCTGGCAGCCTGCTGCGGTCGTCCCAAGGGGCGACCTGCCTAGTCCCGACGCGGTGGTGCCGGTCGCTGGCAGGGGGTTCGTTTTTCCGACTTCGGATTCATTCTGGTCTTACGACCCCATGAGCCGGACTTGGGATAAGCTCATGGAGCGAGTCCCTGGCGACCTCGCAGGCTACCGCATATTATCTGATGAAATCAGGTCTGCTTCCGGCGCCTCCAGCATCGCTTGGTGGGCTGATGACCGGCATAATCTCTACGCACTCAGCTCAGATAAGTCCGCCCAGTTCGCCAAGGTCGGTGCCTTGTCGAGCGGTGCCGCCTCCGGACAGGCCTACGTAGCCACCAACGAAAACAACGCACTGTTCACCTTCAGCCTGGGAGACGGCTCGACGAGAAGGTTATTCGCCCCGGTGAAGCCGGACGGTGTCAGACTCGGAGTAGCCATGATCGAAGAAAGCGAGGCCGGGGTCGCATTCCTGCCGATGGGCGGGGGTAAGGTCCTCACTTTAGATGAAGACGATCAGTTCGTATCGATCGACGGGCCGTCGTTCGGAGTGATCGCCAACGTCGGTTCTCGTCTCGTGGGGATCGCCGATATCAAGGGTGAGTCCCGTCTGGCCGGAGTATTCGACGCGAGCGCGCCGGTGGGCAAAGGTCTCAGCGGGCTTCATACCCTCGGAGAGATGGCCGTGATGAGTTCAAACTCCGGTGACATGTGGATGGCGGGATCCTCCGGAGGATTGCTCCAGGCCAGGATCATCGGTGATACGAGGAGCGGCGAATCGCCTGCCTCGAAGGCGAAAGTGGTCGCCGCCTATTCCTATGAGGGACATCTCATTCTTTCGGTCGACGGTGGTATCCATCATCGCCCGGATGCGCCTGGTCAGGATCAGCGCCCCGGCTTTACCCGTATCGCCTGGAGCAGCGCGGATTGGTTCCGTCCCGTCGGTAGTCTTGGTAAGGTCGCTCCCGCGGGTGGGCTCGGATGTTATACTCTGACCGATAAGCTGGAGTTTTCATTGGTCACAAGGGAGCCGGATTCCAGTTTCAGGATCACCAACGGCCTGGACGTCCCCGTATTTGTTCCGGCGGGTGGGGCGTCATCCGTCTTCAAAATCGCCGGCGGTAACAAACTTGTCTCGTATGATGGCAGCGAAGGGCAGGTCTTCGGGGGAGGGACGACTCTCGGGGGGAGGGCACGGGTCCATCCCCTTGACGCCGGATTACTGGTGCTCTCTCGCTCTTCCGGAGCCGGCATCGCGTTCTATGACCCGTCGTCAGGAGTCGATTCGATGCTAGGATTCATCAAGGCGGAGGATGGCACGTCTATGGGGCGTCCTTTCGGTGAGGACGTCGATTTCATGTATGCTACTGAATCGCCTGGCGATCTTCCGTTCATCCGGGATGGACGCGTGCTTGGCAGGGTCTCCAGGACGCATGGCGATGTGGAGGTAATTTCCGAGCGCGCCATCTCACCCGTGATCATGGCGGGCCAGCTTCGATGGATTGAAGCCGGTTTTGTCTCGGGGGCCAGTCCCCTCGGTGGCATCTCCCTCTCAAAGACCGAACTACCCTCGTTGTCGCGTTCGCGTAAAGGCGTGATATCAGGAGTCCTCCATCTCAAGGCCGAAGGTAAGCTTGCGATGAATATCGATGGCTCCTTGGTGAGCGTAGATCTGGGCACCGACAAGTTCACTAAGTTCGGGCAGGCTGATGTGCTGTTCCCGCGCTCAGGCGGCGTCGTCACCGCCTCCGCCCAGGCCGATGACCACTATTTCCTGGGCGAGGGCACCGTGCCTTTGCCCTCGCCGTTACGGGAGCTCGGGCCCGTCAAGCTGGCTGTTTCGCCTGGGTATCTGGCTGTTTTCAAGCCTACCGCAACCGGTGGCAGGACTTGGATCAAAGGCGCTTCCACGTCGTCTGACGTGCCCATTGATTTTTCCGTAAGAACCTCTCCCGGCAAGGACCTGCTGCTTGCGTCGGGCGCTACCATCGTGCGCGCCCGGAACCTCGCTCATGTCGAGCATGAAAAGCTGTATCGTTATGACTTGGATCGAGGCGAATGGTCCGAACCTGAACTGCCTTCCGCCTTCACGGCTTCATCCATCCGGAAGGGAAGGGACGGTCGTCTTTATCTCGTTGATGAGCGCAATGCAGATACCGTCGGCCTTGGCGCCGACGGTCTGCCGACAGGTTCTGTCCAGAGAGGGCAGGCGATGGGCGTCTCACTTTCCGGATCTTTGGTCGAGGTGAGGTCTGATGCGTCCGGTAAGTCGGGGCTTCGTTCCGGAGCGACGAGTGTCAGGTCTGAGATCGACGGATGGACGCGGAGGATGGTCGTCTTCACGGAACAAGCGTCGACTTATTCGTTAGGCCAGGACGCCACCTTGCTCTTTGCCTCTCCGGGCTCAAAGTCGGCGACCCTTCATGTCAGGAGCAGGGGGCGTCGGCATGATTTCGACCTGCCTTTGCCGGCGAAGCGCTCCGATCTGGATTTCTACGAAGGGCCGGAAGGTTTCGTCGTCACCGATTCCGCGACGTTCATCCAGAGGATTGTTATCTCAGACGAAGGCGAAGTTTCCATGGCAATTTCCGGCTATGATTATTCTTATCTTGGCCGAACTTTGAAGCCCGACCGGGCTCCACGCGGATGGGTCAAGGTGGCGGGCGAGTATCTGCATGAGAGCGGTTATGCTTCGGGTCAGGTTCCAGCGGCCGGGACTCCTTTGCGGATCGATAACGGCCGGCTTGTCATCATGGTCAGGAAGGTCGCATTTGATGGCGTGTCAGAAGAGGTCGTCCCGGTCATGGTGGACTGTCCGCAGGTTGCGGAGATGTCCTTGATTCACCCCGATTTCACGAAGCTTCTACCCGAGGAATCAGTTTCCTTCCTCCAAGATCACGTTTATGCGGATTTCAAAGGACAGAGAATTCGCCTCCTGCGGAGGAGGACGGCGGCGGAGGTTCCTGCCGAAGCCGACCTGGTAAGGCATCTCGCTGTTATCGGGTCATCGGTCGCCGTGCAGATTGACGACCAGGGCGGCGTGTGGAAGAGGGACCTTGTTTCCGGAGTGAGGACTTATCTGGATAAGGTGGGTCAAGACGCGCGTTTCGTCTATTTCAAGCCCTCCGGAGACGGGGTTTTGTCTGTGGCTTTGGAGGATGCTGGCCGGCGCCGCCTGCTTGATGCTGACGGAATACCCGCGTCCCTCCCGCCTCCTGAAGGGCAGTACGCCGAGTCTCCCGATAGGCTGTCCGTCGATATCGATCGCCTAAAGGCGCGTCGATTTATTGATGGTTTCACGCTCATGCTGGCATCCAGATATCCGCTGTCGGCTTCGCCGGATGGTTGGATCATCGACGATGCGGAACCGGATCCAGTCCTTAAGGTCGGATCGGGCGACTCGCTTCTGCTCCAGTTCAACCGAGCGAAAGATCCCGAGAAGGCTGTCTTGCATGTTCCGGCAGAAGGCGAGCGAAGGGTGCTGCGTGCCGAGCTGGCTCCGGATGGAGGATTCAAAGCAAACCCCTTGATCAAGGCCATCCGGTCGGGCGGCTATGCCTTTGATTGGCAATCAGGTTCTTTGGTGGTACGGCATGACGGAATCGCCAAGCCTATCTCGTTCGTGTCCGGGGGAGGCATCGAGGCCGACCATCATCAATCCGCCGCCACGCTTTCAGAAGACGGCCGTCACTTCCTGATCAGCATCAGTGCCCAGACGGGAAGAGTGTTCGCCAGGGATTGGCTCACCGGCGGCTTAGGTCCGCTCATGGAGGTCGAACTAGGTGTCACCTCCGGTCGAGCGGACATGGTTCTTTCGGTCGACGGGAAGGCCTTCGTCAGGGCTGGCTCCACCTGGTATGGCCTAGGTTTCAAGTCCGGTGCCGTATCCGCCACGAAGATGGGGGAGTCGCCCTTGCGCTCATTCGGTGAGATTCCCAAGGATGCGGGCGCCTCTTGGGCATTCGAACGTGGCAAGATTTCTAGTTCGACGGGATCAGGATGGGATGAGGTTCCCTGCCGCAGCGACCCTGTCGCCTTAGCCTGCGACCTGCCTTCGCCTTTGTTCGACGATTATCGGGCTTTGCCTTCCGGGCGGGTCGCCTACAAGTCCCGCATGACGGAAGGCACCAAGCAGATTTGGTATTCTGTCGGCACCGAGGGCGGGATCCCACGACGTCACGAGACGACGTTACCTCCCAGGCACGTGCCTGCTGAGACGCTGCGCAGGTCTGATGCGCTTGGTAATTCGATGGTCTTCGTCCGTTCCAAGACCGAGGCTTATTCCCTTAAGGTTAAAACGTCGCCTGAACAGATGATCTCTCTGTACGTCGAGAAGGGCGCCCGGCTTCCTCACCTAGGGGAGTTTTCGAATCCCAAGGTATCCGGCGGTGCCATCTTTTTCGAGGCAGGCAAGTCATCTCTTCTGTCCCAGTTGTATCTCAAGGTTCCTGAGGATGCAGGTAAGCCTGAACTCACGCTTGATGCGCCAGCGGCAACACGTCTTGTCGGCCCTGTGATCAAGTCGGAATGGTGGATAAAGGAAGGCAAGGTTTCCGTGGCATGGTCCGCCTCGGAAGGGCTTGTGCTTGGCATGACGACTTCTGGCGGTACTCGGAAGTTCGCCCAGATAGGCAGCTATGCGAATGGAAAGCTTTTCGACATCGATGATCCTGCGCGTATCTGCCTAAGGAGCGTAAGAGCCAAGACATTTTCCTTCTCTACTTACTCGTCGCTTAAGGGCGTCATGGTGATGCCTTCGGGCGAACACTCCTCTTTAGCGAACATCCTGTCTCTTTATGAGCTCCCTGAGGACTCTTTCGTGGGTGATGTCTTCCTAGGGCAGACATCCTTCTTAGCGGAGGAAATGCGCCCGGTAGATCCCGCCACCGGAGATTTCGTTAGTGGTAAGTTCAGTTGCAGCCTTGTTCCAGAAAATCGGATAGAAGTCCGTCCTGGCGTGTTCCTTCCTCTGCACAAGTGGGAGCAGTTGGACGGATGGACGACGCCTCAAGGTGAGCCTTTAGCTGCGGTGCGCCTCGCTGGAGGCGATCTCATCTTGCAGTCGTGCGGGGGGGCTTGGGTTTCCCTTTACGGTGCCGCTGGGGAGCTTTTGGCTGGTCGTTTCATCGAGGCCGCCGACCGTTCGCGAATCCGCTGGGCTGATGGTTCTCACCAGGAGGTCGTCCTGCAGTCCTCTGATGCGAGCCGCGTGCTTCAGTTGTCGTCGCTTTCTGACGGAAGCGTGACGGATAAGCAGGAAGCCTATCCGGTAGAGGGTGGTCTTTCCCTCGTTCGTCCAGGTGCCGGTCTATTCCGCTTCAACCTAGGGGGCATTCCCATGAAACTGGGAGTGTATCCGTCCGTGGACTTCACGGCAGTCTCCTTATCGGATGACGTCGTGGCTTTGGAGGACGCCTATGGTATCAGGAATCTGACATCTGGATCATTCACTAACGTGGCAGACGGACGGGTGTTCAGGCCGAAGCTCAATCTGCCCGAGGACTCCCTGCCGGTCCTTAATCGGGATTGCGGAGCTTGGAAGGTCGTCTGGAAGGATGGAAAATTCGACGTCCTTAAGGGGATGGAATCAGTCTTGGATCCACAGGGGGTGCCTTACGTGGATACCGTCATCGGTTTTGATGGCTACGAGCAGAACCTCATGTTCGTGAATGATGACAGGCTCGTGCTCGTCGCCTCGTCGAGCGTCCTGGATGCCGTCCGTTGGGGGAGCGGTCAGGGCAGGGTCGACGGTTCGGCTAGGGGCGATGCTCGTTTCGCCGTCTCTGACAAGGACCTGCGCACGTTAGTCGACTTTGGAGAATCCGAAAACCTCGCCTATGACACCGGTAGGCGCATGTTGGTGACGTGTGAACCTTGCCATCGTCCTGCAGGCGTGCTCTCCGGCACGAAAACGGAATTCTTATCCAATAAGGAGGGAGATTTCGAAATGCGCGTCTCATTGCGCGAGCGAGATCGCGGTCCGGCCGTGGTTAGTTATGTCGGGCTTGATGTCATCAGATTCAATCAGCTAGCGTCCGACCGGGTCCTTACCATCAAGACGGCTGGCGGCGACTTGTTCGTCCGACATGCGCCTTCATCGGGCAACCCTTCGGGATGGCTTGAGCACCTTCCCTCAAGGGGAAATCTTCTCTTCAAGTCCTGCCGCGAGCGCGACGGTCCTTCCTTCCGGGTTGATGTACCTGGTTCTTACCTGCGTCCATGGAGCGAGGCTCGTGTCTGGGGCGTCGATTCCGGCAGGGTCTTCTGGGAAGAGGCCTCCATGCGTTGGGGTGATTGACTTATAACCCGTAAAGGCTCTTATTAATCTCATGTATATTCCAGAAAGCAGCATGGCCGCGAAGGCTCTGGCAGGCCTTGACCAGGCTCGGCGTGACTTCGTCAATCATCTAGCCGACCGGCTTTGCGTACTTCCTCCGGAGGCATTAGAAGACGGCAAACAAATCAGGTCGCAGATGATGCTTGAGCTTCAAGACAGGTTCTCCCCGGAGGATGCCGCACGTATTTCGTTCACCTCGGCGGATGTCATTATCTCGATCGCCTTATCGATCGTCCGTGACCGTCAGGTTGCGGCGCTGCGCGCCAAGCGTTTGTCGCTGGCCGTCAACATAGCCGTTGGATTGATCGCATCCGTGGCCATCATCGCACTCTTTCTGTTCTTCACCCAGGAGCCGCCTAAGCCTGTCAAGGTCGAGGTTAAGCCCGAGACCAAGGCCGCGGCGCCGCTCAAATAGATATCGATAGCTTGCCAAGGGTAATCCCCCTGATGGATAAATTCGGATTGAAGGGGAAAGGCTCAGGAAGCTACACAGGGATATGCGATTGATGCTTTGTTTCCTGGCGGCGGGTCTGGCCGCCGCCGATGTGACGGTCGAGCAGGTCAACAAGGCCATCGGCCTGGAGCTGTTCGCCGATACGAATCTTTGGGACGACGATGCCAAGGCGGTCGCCGAGCGGCTCAACTGGCCGGAGGAGTCCACGACGAGCAACGACGCCAGCTACCGGCTTTATCCCAAGGATGATTACCGCGTGCTGGAGTGCCGTCCGTATTCGTGCGCTTTCCTGTCCGAGCAGAATAAGCCCGCCTCGCTTTCCCTGATGTTCGCGAACAAAGGCGACTCCGTTTCGATCGGCGCCAAAGACGCAAAGGATAAGGCGAAGGTCAAAGCGCGTGACGAGCAGATCAAGGATTATAAGAAAGCCATCGCCGCGGACGCCAAGGGTCTGGAGGAGAAACTCACCAAACTGTTCGGAAAGCCGGCAGCCGATCGCATCGGGCAGGGCGGCAAGACCAGCGAGGTCGTGCGTCGCTGGGATTGGAACGGCCATGCCTTCCTGCTGGCCGCGCCGAAGGACGAGTATGTCGCCCTTCGTATCCTTTCCGTGAAATCAGCCGACGATGGAGGCCGCAGCCGTCTCTCTGAAGGCGATCTCATCGCCCGAGCCAAGGCCCGCGTTGATCGCCGTGCCAACGGCGATGTCATCCTGAAGGACATCCCCATGGTGAACCAAGGGCCCAAGGGGTATTGCGTGCCGGCCACCTGGGAGCGTGCGATGCGCAGCATGGGTGTCCCGGCGGACATGTACGTCCTCGCCATGGCCGGCCAGAGCGGCGCGGGCGGCGGCACTTCGATCGCGGCAATTACCGCGGGCGCCAAGGCCGCCGTGAGCCTGGGTGGACGCAAGATCGAGAGCGCGAACATCAAGATCGATCCCGGGACCGTGGATAAGTACATCGACCGTGGTCAGCCGATCATGTGGGCGATGTTCTCCACCAAGGAATACAACGAGATCGCCAATGGCCGGACCAAGGAGCGCCAAGGCATGACCGATCCGGCGGCCTGGAAGAAGGCCGTCGCCGACGCGCGTAAGGGTCAGAAGCCCCTTCAGATCAATCGCGACACCGCGCACGTCTGCATGATCGTCGGATACAATAAGCAGACCGGCGAGGTCGCCGTGTCCGATTCATGGGGTCCAGACTATGAAGAACGTTGGATCATGGGCGTCGAAGCGACGCAGGTCAGCCAAGGCTCGGTGACGGTGATTGGGTTCTAGTCGCACGGAGTGCGACGGGTAGTTGATCCGTTGATCGGTTGGCCAGTTGGCCGGAGTGGCTAACACTAGTTGACGAGTTGACAAGCTGGCCGGTTGGCAAGGGGCACAAACGAGAGGCCCGGAGGCTCAGAGGCTCGGTGGACCAGAGCAGCAAAGTTAGTTGACCTGTTGATCGGTTGGCCAGTTGGCCAGAGCGTCGTCTAACCGTGCAAAGGTGCAAAGCGGCCTTCGGCCTGTGCAAAAGTGCAAAGGTGAAAGAAAGGGCCAGAGCTAGGGCTGGGGCTTGGGCTAGTGATACCAGAGTCAATCAAGGTAGGGCGAGTCTCTCCGAGCCCGCCGCTTCTGAGGGATGAGCAACGCGCGTCTGCTGGCGTACGGACGGCTCGGAGAGCCGTCCCTACCAGGGGCGCAAAAGCGTAGCTACTTACTCAAGAGGTCCGGGTCGTCGCTGCCATCCTCGCGGCTGAACCAACGCTTGTTCCAGGCGTGACTTCCCAGTGGGGTCTTTCGGAAACGGATGGCGAGGGTCCGGTAGGCGGGATTCGCGGCCTGCGGATCGACGAACTTCAGGATGTCGCCGGCATACTGAAGCATCTGCGAGCCACGCAGGTCATTATCCGGCAGGTAGCTGACCGCCTGCATGATGAGGTCGACGGCCGCGTAACTCGCGATGCGGTGGGAGTAATCGGGCTTATCCAGGTTCTTTTTGATCCAGGTTTTGGCACGTTGCCTTTCGTCATCGCTGGGGGCGGCGTAAGTATTCGGAATCCTCCAGTTATTGATTTCTAGGCGCAGCTTTGGAATGTCGGGTCTTTCGTGCCAGTTGGTCTGTTCGATCTCGAGATCACGAACATACCAGCTGCCAGCCGCACGCCAGTAGTGTCCGAAATCGCTATGAATGAGCGAGTCGCCATGCTTGGCCATGATGAGGGCTGTCCGCCAATAGGCGTCCGCTCGGTCCAAGCGGTTGAAATGCCATTGGTCGGCTTTACGGCGTAATTCCACATAGCGCCGGGCGTACGCCCGGACGTCATCCGGGAAGTAGGGCAGCGCCTCATCCCATCTTCCGGCTCGGAACAACCGGCGCGCGAGCAGATGTCGGACCTCATGACGGACCGGCACGAACCGACCGTTGTCTACGAAGGGATAGCCGGCAGTCATCAAGGGGCGATGCCAATTCTGGTCGACGTCGCGCTTGAGTTCATCGACGGTCAGCAGGCATTCGCCGACATAGGCCGCGTCTCGTTCATTTAAGGAGTAGTAGAAGGCGCCCATCGCGGAGACGTATTCCTGGTTCTTGAGGAGCAAGACACCCAGTTCACCGCGGGTGCGCGCCGTCCAGCTTTCCCGATTGTCCGCGTCGGCTTGCAGATAGTAATCATTGCTCTCGAGGTCATCACGCGATGACGCCGAACCCATGTACTCGGAAAAGGTCCGGGTATCGCCATAGTTGATCGCTGGTTTCAGGCTGGCGATCGCTCCATGGATGTCCTGATTGCGCAAGCTGATCCGGGAGCGAAGCAGCGCGGCCATCGGATCATCCATCGGTAATGCCTTCAGCGTCTCCGCGCACTTGTCCCATTCCCCCGCCGAATACTGGAGGTTGGCGATGCGTAAGGCGTCATCTTCCGCTTTGACACCGGCGGCTTCGAGCGCCTTGACCCATCCGCGAGCATAGGATTCTGCGGTGCTTTGATCCAATCGAGTCTGCGTGCTCACTTCGCCGCCGCCGGCGCAGATGAAGATCGTCATGAGTTTCCGGAGATCAGGATCTTTGGCGCAGGAGGCGAAGGCGCCGTCCCGGGCGAGTTTGGCGATCATTTGCCGGGCCGAAGTCCGCCCGCTGGCTCCCTCTCGCGGGTTCATTGCGAGATAGGTCCGCAAGGCTTGACCGAAATCAGCCAGACCCAGCCGCTCCAGGGTCTCCGCGGGCGCGATCATCGACTGTGAGTAGGCGATCCAGCCGTCGCACTGTCGGCTGATAAGACAGATGTCCGGTGCGCCATCCTTGACGGCCTGCTGGGTGGCCTTGAGGTGCCCGTGGATCGCGCTCATCCGCGACTGGGCCCTCTCGGTGGTCAGCTGCTCCCAGTCCGTGACGATCATGAGCAAGCGGCCGAGACGATAATGCGCCACGGCGGTCAGGTTGCGCCGCTGATCGGGCGGGAGGGCCAGGATTCGTTCACAAAGCGGAATGGCCTCGTGGCTATCGGTCTCGAGCGAAGCCAGATAAAGCGACAGCTCTAAAGGATGCGACGCCGTTTTAGCGTCAGGGTCGAACTTGATACCCCGCTGCCGGCAGTCGCTCTCTACGGTCTTGAGGACCTCGGCAACGATGGAAGCGCGGTCCAGCCCGGGCATGTCCTCGGCCTTTCCCGTGGCGAGCCGTTGACCGAAGGCTTTCTCGAAGTCCTTTTCGAACGTCGTACGCAGAGGACTGATGACGGCGTGGTCGCCCATGGTGAGGATGCCCTCAGGTTCGTAGCCTCCTCCGCAGGCCCACGCCAAGGCGCTGAGCATGGCGGCCAGGGTGAAGAAAAAGGCCAACTTGAGGCCGTTCTGATGTGAATGGTTAGGTTTCATTTGATGAGTCGAGAGGTGATAGGTTGGCTTTCGTCGATACGCAGCCAGCCGACGACACGTCGTTCGCCGGGTGCGAGGAACTCCTGAAAGCCGCGCGTGGAAAAAGTGACAGCGTTGCCTTTGGTCTCGGCTTGCCAGGCATAAGTGGCATCTAAGCCGACGAGCTGCCCGACGCCCCATTCCAACTGCACGGAGGGCAGGGCGACGGGCTGGTGTCCGGAGTTGGTTATCGCGAGGTCATAGAGACCGCCGGCTTGAACTCCGACGATTTCCAGGTCGGTCTTCAGCTCGCGTCCGGCAAGGACGTCGTCCAGTCCGTGCATCGTCCAATTCTGACGGTCCCCCGGAAAGGGAAGTCGGAACCAGTCTACGCCGGTGACGAGTTCGAAGCGCGCGTCTTTGAGCGCGCGTAGGTAGGTTTGGATCTGAGCGGGGTCGGCCGGGAGCGGCATGGTCTGGGTCGTGCCCGACGGAAAGCCGGCCTGCTCGGCGTGCATGCCCAGGTAATCGCCATATTTACCATAGCATGCCAGGTAAGCATAGGTTGGGAGTGCGACCCGAAACGGGCGACCAAACCGAACGGCCTGTCGCGTCCAGCGGATGGCGGCGCCTTCGGCGAAGAGCGCGTCGGTCGAGCCTAGTTTAGGCCTGCTGGTGCCGTGCAGTTGGAGTGTCCAGCCATCCGCTGATGCAATGAGTTCGTCGAAGCCATCGGCATCCAGCCACGCGGGCAGGGTAGTGATGGTCACGGGCAGGCCTCCGGTCTCCGCCTTGAAGGCGAGGATTTCTTCGGCGTAGGCTGCCAGTAATCGCTCTGGGCAGTCGAAGTCGACTTGCAGGGAGGCTACCGCGATATCGGCTGCACGGGCCTCGGCCAAGCCGGCCAGGAGTAGGTCGAAGCCTTCGGTAAGATCTAGGTCACCCGTCCCGCGCACCGCCTTGCGGGTTCCAATACGGACGGATAATGAAAGCGGGCGCCCATGAGCCGATAATTCCTTCCAAGGTGGCCGGACGGCTCTTCGGCCGCTGCTCAGGCCGCATTCACCGACAAGGACATTAAGGGCGGTCAGCCTGGCTGGGAGTTCCATGCCGGCCAATTCGCTGGTCATCCGGGCGGTCCAACCTTGTTTCCAGACATAGGCCGAGTGGGTCAGCGGGATGATCCGGGGCTGCGGGCTCGGGGCGCAGGAAAGCATGCTGAGCATCCCGGCGAGCAGCACGATGGCCATCAGGCGTGGCCAAGCGAACACGGTCGGCGAATGTGCGCTCATTTCATGTCCGGAGCCTCGACATGCTTAGGCAGTCCTTTCGCCGCCAGCGCCTGCTGTCCGATCTTCGTCGAAGCGTATTCCTTGAGGAGTTTCTGACGCATCGGTTCCGCCGCTTGTCGATCGAGGTAGGCCAGTGCCAGGGCCCCGTACCAGAGCGCGTATGCCGACTGTTCACCTTGGAGCAACTCCGAAGCCTTCAGGCAATGTTCGGCGAGACCGTAACGGAAGAAGCTGTTGCGAGGCGCGACCCATTTTTTGGCAGCGTCGATACGCGCGTGCTCCTCCCGCCCGACTTTCCCGAGATCTTTCATGCCTTCCCGGTTGGCCATAGCGACGCGGGAGACGAATTTCCCTCCGTCCAGCTGATGTCCTGCGGAGCATGCCCAGAGATTGGAGTTCTCGCGAAGGAGAAGGCCGGCCTGCCAGTAGGCCAGACCGCGCACTTGTGCCGGCTTCGAAACGTCAACGGCGACATCCATCAGGTCCGCATAACGGCTCGCAGTCGGACGGGTTTCGAGATCCCAGTAAGGGATTGCCTCGCGGGCACGGCCTTCCTGGAGCAATCGGCGGGCCAGGGTCACTCGTGCGGACGAACGCACTATCCCCTCAATATGATCACCGAACGTCACGAAGGGCGGTTCACGTCTGCCCATCGGTCCCTCCTCGTCGCTGTGACTTCCGTAGGAAGCATGCACGGATGCCAGGTTTGGCGACTCTTCGTCCGCCAGCTGTTTTAGTTCCGCATTCGTCAGGAGGCACCCTTGCACGTATTCCTGATTGAAGAGGTCCATCTCGGTCAGCCGAAGTTTGCGCGCGGCCCCGAGGAAATCACCACGTTGCAGGAGCAGTGAAGACTGTTCCACGAGCACGCGTCCGTACATCATGGCGGTCTCGTTTGATAATCCATATTCGAAATGCCCAGAGATCGTCGCCTCATGACGTCGGGATTTGGGCCGGAGGTCCGTCTCGGCCATTTCTAGGTGAGCCATCGCCGCCTTGAGGTCGTTCTTGGCGACAGCGAAGTGCGCGCGGATCAGGTGGACGATTCCGTCTCCGGGCGGGCAGAGCGCGAGCACGCGCTCGCAGGCCTCCTTCGCTCCGGCGTCATGGAGGCCTGCGGCCATGCGGATGAACGCAGCGTCATTACGAATACCTAAGCTCTCCAGTTTTTCGATCCAGGCCGTCTCTGATCGTAGATACTCCGGGGACAGCCTTTGGGCCGAGGCGATATCGGGAAGATTGGCATAGCAAGCTATGGCCGAGCGGGTCTCTGGCATGCTCGAGAGCTCCGCCAAAGAGATTCTGTAGGTTTCTTGCTGCAGGCCACGGACGATGCTCGCGATGGAGCCTACCGCCGTCGGATCGCCTTCTTCCTTGCAAAGCCTGAGTAGGCGAAAGGCTTCCTCCAGACGGTTCAATCTGGGCTGTCCGTCATGAGGGCGGCGGAAGTGGGCGAGTTCAGTTTCGGCGATCTTATGAAGCGATGCCTTATGCAGGGCGTTCGATTTCGAGCGGACGACCTCAAGCAGCTCCCTGGCTTCGAGGAGATCCTTCTCCCTCGGGAGGTCGTTCTCCGGCGAGTCATACGATGGCAGTTCCTTGCCGATCAGCCGCCGGGCCAGGTTATACCGGAGGTAGTCAGCGATGACCCGGTGGCGGTAGTGGTCGGACGGAGGTTCGCTGAGGGCTTCCTTGATCGCCGCCCGGATTTCCTCCTCGGAGATTCCTTTGCCGGCGAGGAGGTCGAGGTGCAACGCAAACGGTTTCGGCAGGTTACCTGCGAGAAGCTGGAGGTCGGCGTCCGGATCCGCATCGGCGATCACGACGCCAATGGTCCGATCGCGCAGATCGCTCCGCTCATTTCGGTCGTACATCACCGCATCAGGGAATCTCACGTAGGGGTCTGAGCTGTAGGGTCCGACCACGTATTCGTCCTGCCCCGTCCGGAAGATCTTCGTTTTGCTGATTTCATAATCACCTCCGATGTGTCTCAGGCTGACGCGGATGTATGCCTCGAGGATGCGTGCACGTTCAGTCGCAGGGGTCTTCTCGAGGCGACTGGCGAGCTCCTTGGTTCTTTCGTTGAGCTGGGCGCCGAGGTTCATCAGCTCGGATGACTGCAGGGGAATCGTTTCCGCTTCGAAGTAGCGCGGACTCAGGGCTAGTGGGGCGGTGTGGATTATTTCCGGCGTGCTCAGGCGCACCCTGATCTGGGAGTGCCCCCAGTAACCTTCGATGCCAGGTTGAGCCTGCGACGTATGTGAGACGAAAGACAAAGTGATTAGGAGGATCCGTCGAAAAATATTCATGGAGGATGCGAAAAGGGTGGTCGGTGTTTTAATATAAAGTTCTAGACTGACATTTCCGGGGCGGCGGCGCAAGGGGCGCGGGGACGCTCCGGAAGGCATAAGTAACTTATGACTACGGCGGACGGAGCATTAGGCGGGCTCATCCCGGCCCGGAGGGCCGGAGGGCTCGAGGGCTGGTGGAGGGAGGACCCGAGGACGCGAGGACACGAAGGCCTGATTTTGGTCGGCCGCGGTTGAGCGAGGGCGCTCAACCCTACCGGAAGACAACGGACGCGT
>JBIKIO010000232.1:0-2527 GCA_044361555.1 Opitutales bacterium | reverse complement strand
TCGCGGCGGCCAGCTACTTCCCGCTGCTCTTCATGAGCGTGTGGTGGCGTGGCATGACCATGCGTGGCGCGGCCACCGGCATGCTCGTCGGCGGCCTCATGGCCCTCGGCGCGATCTCGCTCACGACGCTCTCCGATGTCTACGCCGTGCAGTCGCTGGCCGACTTCTGGGTCGCGCACCCGCTCGCCCGCATCCTCTGCGAACAGCCCGCCATCTGGGCCGTGCCGCTGTCGATCCTGCTGATGATCTTCGTCTCGAAGGCCACCGCCGCGACCGTGCCGGCCGACATCCGCATGAAGATGCTCGTCCTCCATGCCCCGGAAGCCCTGGGCCTGAAGCAGGAATACATCAAGGAGCACGAAGGTCTCGGCGGACACTGAGCAAGTCTGCCGGGGCGGATTATTCCGCCTCCGGGAAACTTGAAACTTGGAAGTCCGGCAGGGGCTGTCTTTGCTGACGAGGTGTCCACCGAACTCAGCGATGACGACTCCCGCGCCTACGGCGTGGTGCAGGCGTTCTCCCTCCTCCTCGCCGGCGGGGCGCTCTACGCCGCGGCCCTGATGTCCTACAAGGGCGGGCAGGTCTTCCTCGGGCATGTCGCCGACCCTTACGACCGCGTCGTCTGGGTGGGCGTCGGCATGGGCATCCCCACCGCGCTCTGCGGAGCGGTCATCGCCGGCCTGGCCACCATGGATCGCCGCTGGGACGTCCTCCGCATCGCGGCCACCACCCTGCTCGTCGGCAACCTGGCCATCCCCGCCGCCTGGGGCGTCCTTTGGCTGCTCCGCCACGGCTACGTCCGCTTCTGATATGTCCGGCCCCATCGTCATCGTCACCCGCGGCAGCCCGCTGGCCCTCCAGCAGACGCACGACGCCGCTGCGCGCCTGCAGGCGGCGCTCGGCCGGCCCACCGAGATCCGCATCCTGACCACGACCGGCGACCGCCAGGCCAGCTGGTCGCTCGAGAAGCAAGGCGGCAAAGGCCTCTTCACCGCCGAACTCGAGCAAGCCCTCCTGCGCGGCGAAGCCGACCTCGCGATCCACAGCTCCAAGGACCTTCCGACCGAGATGCCGGCCGGACTGGCCATCGCCGTCTGCCTGCAACGTCAGGATGCGCGTGACGTGCTCGTGCGCCGCAGCGAGATCGCCAGCCCCAAACTCATCGCCACCGGCAGCCCGCGCCGCCGCGCTCAAGGTGCCCTCGCCTTCCCGCTGGCGCAGTGGACGGAGCTCCGCGGCAACGTCGACACCCGCCTGAAGAAACTCGCCAACGGCGACGCCGATGCGTCTTACCTCGCCGCCTCCGGCCTCAACCGCCTCGGCATCAAGGAATGGCCGGGTCTTTCCTTCGAGCCCGTCGCGCTCACCGACATGGTGCCCGCCGCCGGCCAAGGCGCCGTCGCGATCCAATCCCGCTCCGCCGAAGTCGCGCACTTCGCCGCCGCCGGTTGCGCCGTCACGACCTATTCCGTGACCGTCGAGCGCCTGTTCCTCGCCAAGCTCGGCGAAGGCTGCCACACCGCGTTCGCCTGTCATCACGCCGCCGGCCGCGTGCACCTCTTCCGCGCCGACTTCGGTCGCCGCGACTTCGCTTTCCCCGTCACCGACCTCGCCACGGCCTCCACCCTGGCCGACGACATCCTCCGCCAGATCCTGCCCCGCTGAACATGAGCAAACTCCCCCTGCGCGACCGCATGGTCGTCCTCACCCGTCCAGCAGGACGCGGCGCCGACTGGAAGGACGCCCTCGTCGAAGCCGGCGCGGCCGTGTCCGAGCTACCTCTGCTCGAGATCAAGTTCGAGCCCGACGATACCGTCCTCAGTGAGGTCCTCGACGCCATGGGCGAATACGATTGGCTCGTCTTCACCAGCGCCAACGGCGTGCGCGGCTTCTTCGACCGTTTCTTCGAACGCTTCACTGACATCCGTTCCGTCGGCGGCGTGCGCTTCGCGTGCCTCGGCCCCGCGACGGAGAAGGCCCTGCGCCAATACCACCTGGACAGCGACCTCACCGCCACGCAGAACGACGCCCTTTCCCTGGGACGCGAGCTGATGGCCAAGCACGATGTCGAGAACCAGAAGCTCCTCGTCGTCACCGGCAACCTCAACACGCCCGAGCTGCCGCGCCTGCTCGCCGACGGTGCGATGGCGATCGTCGATGTGATCAAAGTCTATGCGACCGAAGAGAAGTCCGTCGCCGAATCGCCCGAGGCCGCCGAGTTCCGTCGCCGCGGCGCCGATGTGATCGTGTTCGCCAGTCCCTCGGCCGTGGAATCCTTCCTGCACCAGGCCGCCTCGCTGCGCCCTGACGCCGGTGCGCGCCAGCCCAAGGCCGTCGCCATCGGCGCCACGACCGCCGACGCGCTCCGCAAGGCCGGCATCCCGCTGGCCGGCACGGCTGCGGCGCCGACCGCCGTCGCCATTCGCAACGCGGTGATCGAAGCCCTCGCATGATCGGCAAGGCGCGCATCAAGGTCTGCGGAATCACCCGCGCCGCCGACGCCGCCACGGCCCTCGCCCAAGGCGCC
>JBIKIO010000231.1:0-2540 GCA_044361555.1 Opitutales bacterium | reverse complement strand
GCGAAGGGCTCCGCAATGAAGACGCGCTCCTGAAGGTCGAGATTCCCGAGATCCGCGCGGCCCTGCTCAAGGAATACGGCGGCCCGGATGACGCCGGCTTCGCGAAGTTCCTGCACGAGCATAGTTACGACTCGCACTACGCCCTGAAGCTGGGAGCAACGCCTTACTCTTTCGGAACATTCGCATTGTGGCGCATCGCCGCCCGCTGGCCCGGCAGCCCCGTGCCGCCCTGCATCCACCGCGCCCCGGAGAACCACCCTGGCTCACCGCGTCTGCTGCTGATCAGCTGAGTTATTTGACCAAGGTCAGCTTGGACGGGTACCGACGATCGGCGTTCCATTCGCCGAGGTAGATGTCGCCAGCGGAATCGACGAAGAGGTCGTGGCCGTGCTTGAAGATCGGCTGGGCCTGGCTGAGAGGCTGCAACTTGCCGTCAACGTACTTAGGTTCGTTACCGCCAGGAGCGCTGAGGACCTTCTTCGTGGTGCGGTCCAGCACGAGCAGGAAGCCCGACTGCGCGAGGCGCTTGCCCGCGGCGTCCTTGCTCCAGCAGACGGCGGTGTAGATCTTGTCACCGCGGAAGAAGAGCTGGCCGGCGAAGGCGCCCGGGAGGTCGATGGTATCGACGTGCTTGCCGTCCAAGGTGAACGCCTTGATCTGATTCTGGGCACGGGAAGGCACCCAGACGAGCGGCCCACGCGGGTCGGTGGCGTCAACCGAGATACCGTGGGCGTTACTCAGGTTCGCGGCATCCTTCGTCGGCCCGCCCCATTTCTTGAGGAGCTTACCCTCGAGCGAGAATTCGTAGATCAGATTGGAGCCGTAGCCATCGACGATGAGCAGCGTGCCCGCCGGCGTCCGGGCGACGTCGCACGGCATGAACTTGCCATCGCTCAGGCCAAGCTCCTTCGGCGTCGGGAACTTACGCACGACCTTGCCGTCGGTCGTCAGCAGCGTGATCCGCCCTTCGACGGCGGAAGGATTCCAGCCTTCGGCGGCCATGTGCCAGCCGGAGTCCACGTGCACGAGATACTCGACGCCATCCTGCTCGAAGATTTCCAGACCATGGCCGCCGCCGAGACCCACGCTGATCGAACGGACGTAACGTCCGTCTTTCTCGAAGACGAGGAAGTCGTTCTTGGGGTGGTCGGTGACGAGGTAGATGCGCCCATCCTTGCCCTCTGCGAGGGCGTGGGAGTTGACTACCGGTGCGACCGCCGGGTCGGCCTTGGCCCACTTGAGATCGAGAGAATAGCGGGCTGGTCCATGACCGAGGACGACCGGCGAATCGGCGGCGAGGAGCGGAGTAACGAAAAGCAAGGCGAGCAGGCGCATGTGGGATTCGGGCAGGTTACTTCCGCCACCCCCTCAGGCAAGCCCGCAGGATTCCTTATCTAATGACATCCTCTTAGTCCCTTGCCTCAGGGCAGGCCACGGCTTGGATAAGACCATGCGCAGCAAGCTCGTCCTACTGAAACCCTACCTGATTGCCACCGCCCTCGGCACGGTCTTGGTCGTCGACCTCTCCAACCAATGGGAGGTGCCCATCACCCAACTGCCTTACGAGCTTCATGATCGCTACATCAGCGAACTTAAGGCCGACGCCCCGGAGGCCGAACTCCTCGCGCTGGCCAAGGCCGAAAACTCGCAGGCCCAGTACATACTCGCGCTGAGAAACACGGTCTACGCCCCGGCAGACCTTCAGATCAAGGACGACCCGCAGACCGCCTTCCGATGGATGAACAAGGCCGCGGAAAATCGTCATGCCCGCGCGATGAGCGTGGTCGCCCTGTACTACGCCCGCGGCCTCGGCGTGGCGAAGGACGAGACCAAGGCCGCCGACTGGGCCAAGCGCGCCGCCGACAAAGGGCAGCCGATGGGTTATCGCGTGCTCGGCGATCTCGCGAAAGCCAAGGCCGACGCCATCAAGCCCGACAAGAAATCGCCGGACTTCAAGGCCCAGCTGGTGATTCGCGACAAGCATCTGGAAGAGGCGTTCAAACAATACCGGCGCGGCGCGGATGCTGGCGACCGCCATAGCCTCCGGGAACTCGCCAAAGCCTTCGAGACCGGCCAGCCCGGCATGCCGCAGAATTATCGCCTCGCCCTGGAATACTACACCCGTGCCGCGATGCGTCGCGACGTGAAGGCCGTCCGCGTCCTCGCGGAACGTTACGCATCAGGAGAGAAGACGCCCAAGGACTCCGGGCAGGCCTACGCCTGGCGGCTCGTCCTGATCGAACTCGAGGAAGACCCGGATGACGTCGCCAAGCTCGGCCTCCTCGAAAAAGAAATGTGCTTGGCCAAAGTACAGGCCGGACAAGAAGCCGGCGCCAAGATCCTCGCCGAGCTACCGACCGAATCCGCGGACGCCTTGGCACGACTTAATCCGGGCCGCTGAGCCATGACGCCGGCCCAGCTGAAGTCCTCCGCCTCAGCCGACACGCAGCCGCCCCGAGGCCTGTCGCGCGAGGCGCAGTCGCTCTGGTTCATCAAGAAGGGCGAGTGGGACAAAGCGCACGACATCGCCCAGGACATCG
>JBIKIO010000229.1:0-2564 GCA_044361555.1 Opitutales bacterium | reverse complement strand
CGAGGCGCTTGAGCAGGCCGAGGTTCGGGTCGCGGACGGCGCCGAGGTGGAGCTGGGTGGCCCAGCCCTTGGCGTGGTTGAGGCGGCCGACGTGCAGCATGATGAAGGCCGTGAACTTCTCGGCTTCTTCGAGCGTGGCGGCCTTGCCGGCGATGGCGTTCTCCCAAATGGCCTTGGCTTCGGCTTCGGTGCAGGAAGCGTCCGGCAGGTAATCGAGGCCGTGGTCGGAGGCGCGGCAGCCCGCGGCGGCGAAGTCGTCGTGACGCTGGTTGAGGCCGGCGATCAGGCCGGCGAAGGTGTCGGCGCCCTTGCCGGTCGCGGCGGCGAGGCGCTTAGCCCAAGCCTGCACTCGGTCAGGGGTGCGGACCTTGAGACACGCGTCCGGGCGGTAGGTCGGGACGACCTTAGTCTCGAAGCCGGACTTCGCGATCTGGTGGTGCAGGTCGAGCGAGTCGGCGGGGTCGTCGGTCGTGCCGACGACGCGCACCTTCATCAGCTTAAGGATGCCGCGGGCCGTAAGGTCGCCGTGCTTCAGCTGCCGGTTGGCCTCGTCCCAGATCTTCTGGGCCGTGGCGCCCTCGAGGACGTCCTGGATGCCGAAATGGCGGCGTAGTTCGAGGTGCGTCCAGTGGAAGAGGGGATTGCGGAGCGTGGACGGAACCGTCTCGGCCCAGGCCTGGAACTTCTCGCGGGACGACGACTTGTCGCCGGTGATCAGGTCTTCGCTGACGCCGTTGGCCCGCATCGCGCGCCACTTGTAGTGGTCGCCGGCGAGCCAGATGGCCGTGAGGTCTTCGAAGCGACGGTCTTCGGCGATGTCCTTCGGGCTGAGGTGGCAGTGGTAGTCGACGATCGGCTGGTCCTTCGCCACGCCGTGGTAGAGCTTCTGCGCCGTGCCGGTCGAGAGGATGAAATTGTCGTCCATGAAGGCCATCGTCGTCGGTCTCGCTTAGATGGACATCGCGGCGAAGCCGCCGTCGACGACGATCTCGGCGCCGGTGACGAAGCTGCCAGCGTCGGAAGCGAGGAGCAGGGAGGCGCCGATGAGTTCCTTGGCTTCGCCGAAGCGGTTCATCGGGGTCTTGCCCAAGATCATCGCCACGCGCTCAGGGGTGAGCACCTTGCGGTTCTGTTCGGCCGGGAAGAAACCCGGGACGAGCGTGTTGACACGGACGCCCTTGGCGGCCCATTCGCGGGCGAGGTTCTTCGAGAGGTTGTGCACCGCAGCCTTGGAGGCCGAGTAGGTGAAGACGCGGGAGAGCGGCAGGATGCCGGATTCCGAGCCGAGGTTGATGATCGAGCCCGAGCCGGCGGCGACCATCGCTTCGCCGAAGACCTGGCAGCCGAAGACGACGCCCTTGATGTTCACCGTCAGGATGCGGTCGAGTTGGGCTTCATCGATCTCGAAGAAGGGCGTGGCGGAGTTGACGCCGGCGCCGTTGACGAGGACGTCGACCTTGCCGTGCTGGGCGAGGATGCCGTCGCGCAGCTTAATGAGGTCAGCCTTGTTGGTGGCTTCGCACGAGAGGAACTCGCCGGAACCGCCGACGGCTTTGATCTTGGCGAGGCGCGCTTCGGCCTTGGCGGGGTCGCGACCGACGAGGATCACATGAGCGCCGGCGGAGGCGAAGCCTTCGGCCATGGCGCCGCAGAGTTCGCCCGTGCCGCCGATGACGACGGCCGTGCGGCCTTTGAGGGAGAAGAGATCGAGGGAGGACATAGAGAGGGAGGACTTGAGGGCAGGAGGGAGGGGGAGGCTTAGCGGACGACGCGGGCGCCGCCGCCGGCGAGCTGCTTCTCGACTTCCTTGCGGGTGACCATCGACGTGTCGCCGGGGGTCGTGGACGCCAGCGCGCCGTGGGCGGCACCATAGTTCACGGCCTTCTGGGCGTCGTTGTGTTCGAGGAAGCCGAAGACCAGTCCCGAGGCGAAGCTGTCGCCGCCGCCGACGCGATCGAGGATCTCGAGTTCCGGGAACTGGATGCTGTCGTAGAACTTGCCGTCATGCCAGCAGATGGCGCTCCAGTCGTTCTTCGTGGCGGTGATCACGCGGCGCAGCGTGGTCGCGGCGACCTTGAAGTTCGGGAATTGCTTCACGGCTTCGGCGATCATGTCCTTGAACGCCTGGGTCTCGATGTGGCTGAGGCTGTGGTCGGCGCCCTTGACCTCGAAGCCGAGGGAGGCGGTGAAGTCTTCTTCGTTGCCGATCATCACGTCGACATACTTCGCGATCTCGCGGTTCACTTCCTGGGCCTTCTTGAGTCCGCCGATGGTCTTCCAGAGGGAAGGGCGGTAGTTCAGGTCGTAGGAGACGATGGTGCCGTGCTTCTTGGCGATCTTGACCGCCTCGATGGTGGCCTGGGCGGTCGTCTCGGAGAGGGCCGCGAAGATGCCGCCCGTGTGGAGCCAGCGGACGCCGAGCGTACCGAAGAGGTATTCCCAGTCGAAGTCGCCGGGCTTGATCTGCGAGGCCGCGGTGTTGCCGCGGTCCGGGACGCCGACGGCGCCACGGATGCCGAAGCCGCGCTCGGTGAAGTTGAGGCCGTTGCGGACCGTACGGCCGA
>JBIKIO010000230.1:0-2564 GCA_044361555.1 Opitutales bacterium | reverse complement strand
TCGCCTTCCTGGAACTCCGCATCCCAGAGGCCGCGCGTCGTCTTGGTGGTGAAAAGCCAGAGACGTTCGGGGCGGCCGGGTGAGGCGAGGAAGGCTTCCCAGTTATCGTGATGTCGGACATCGAGTTCGTGCCAGTAATCCATGCCGGCTCGGCGCAGCTTAGCATCGTCGATCTTGAAGCCCAGCGGGTGGACGAGGTGGAGCACGCAACCCGTTACGGCGCACATGCGACCGACGTTACCGGTGTTCGGCGGGATCTCCGGGCGGAGCAGGACGAGGTGGAGCGGAGGCTTCACTTCCGTCGGCTCATCGCACGCGAGATCTCGCGCTTGGCTTCGCGTTCCTTGATGTCCTGACGCTTGTCGTGCATCTTCTTACCCTTGCCCACGGCGAGGAGGCACTTCGCCAGCCCGTGCTTGAAGTAGATCTTCAAGGGAATGATCGCGTGGCCGCCGGACTGGATCTCCGCGGCGATCTTCTCGATTTCAGCCTCCTTCAGCAGCAGCTGGCGGGTACGATACGAAGCGTGGTTGTTGAGGTTGCCGAAATCATACTCTGCGATGTGCGCGTGATAGAGCATCACGCCCTTCGGGCTGATCTTGATGAAGGCATCGGCGATGTTGGCCCGGCCGGCGCGGAGGGACTTAACCTCGGTGCCACGGAGGACGATTCCGGCCTCGTAAGTCGGGCCGATGAAATAGTCGCGCCCCGCCTTCGGGTTGTTGACCTCAGGTAGGACATGCTCTCGGCGGGCGGCCATCGGATGACGAAAGGGCTACTCGCCGGGAGACCGGCTGACGCGGCAAGCCGCCTTAGGCAGGCAGACGATCCTCGGGACGGAACTCCCAGGAGATACGACCTTCGATGACTTCGCGCAGAGCGATGTCCTCAGGGGAAAGCTTTTCGAACACGTCGCCCAGGGTGTGGTTATACTTCGGAGGCTGGACGGAGTAGTCGGCCGTGCTGCGGAGCTGCTTCACGCGCTTGGAGATCACGTTGATGAGAATGTTCGCATCAGGGATGACTTTACGGGCATCTTGGAGGTAATCGTCGCGCATGGTAGGATTCCCGACTAGGGAACCACTGAACCTAGGGTAGCACCCCCCTCTGGCAAGCGATTTTTGGGGCCTAAAATTGCCTTTGCCCTGCGAAAACAGGGGGGTAAGGTGCCCGCAGATGCCCAACCAGCAGCCTTACGGCCAGTCGATGAAATCCAAAGGGGGCCTGTCCCGCCTGTTCAACGCCCTGCGCTACACCTGGGACGGCCTGCGGGCGGCCGCCAAGCACGAGGAAGCCTTCAAGCAGGAGCTCATGGTGGTCGTGCCCCTTTCGGTGGTCGCCTGGTTCGTGCCGGTCGAACTCTACCAGCGCGCCCTGCTCTTCTCCACGCTGCAGCTGATCCTCATCGTCGAACTGATCAATTCGGCCATCGAGGCCAATACGGACCATATCTCGATGGAACGCCATCCGCTGGCCAAACGGGCCAAGGACATGGGCAGTGCGGCGGTTTTCCTGACCATCGTCATCGCTCTGGCTATCTGGGGTACGGTGCTCTGGCAGAGGTTCGCCTGAGCTGGACCGATTTCATCTGGGCACAAAAAACCCGCCGGTTCTCGGCGGGTTTTTGCTGAGGTCGTGTGACCGAGGCTTAGGCCTTGGTGACGAGGCCAGCCTTGATGGCCTTGACCGAAACCCACTGACGCTTGACGGCGCCGTTAGGCTGGAGGACGCGGATGCGCTGGACGTTCGGCTTGAACGTGCGCTTGGTCTGCTTCACGAGCTGGAAGCCGATACCGCCGCTCTTCTTGGACTGACCGCGGTGAATGATTCGGCGGCCTTTGACGGGGCGCTTGCCGGTGACGCTGCAGATACGGGACATAGTGTTCGGGCTCCTTTGGGAAAGTCGGAGCAAAGGAGTGCCGGGGCCGTTGGCAAGCGGTAATTACCCCTTAAGTCCGCTTCAAAGCCCGGTCGAGGCCCTGCAATCCCGCCGAAAGGACGTCCGGAGGGGTCAAAAGGCTCAAAACCACGCTCGGGACCGTCGCAGGCATGCCGTAGAAGTAACCGGGGTGAGCCCAGACGCCTTCGCTGAGGGCGTTCATGAGGAAGCGATCCTCATGGACTCCCGCGGGCAAGGTCAGGATGGCCGTCCAGCCGGACGGACGCGGCAGGACGGTGCAGCCGACGGCCGTCGAGGCGACCCAGGCGCGCAAGGTAGCCTCGCCCTGGGCGACGCGGGTACGGACGAGGGCGCGGAGCGGTTCAGCCCGACGGAGGAGATCGGGCAAGGCGAGTTGAGCCGGAGTGTTTACCGAGAGGAAGGCGTCGGCGATGTGCTCGAGACGACGACAGGCTTCGAGCGTGGAGGCGGCCGGGCCGGCGACGACGATCCAGCCGAGCTTGAGCTGCGGCGCGAGAGCGACCTTGGAGAGACCGCTGAGGACGAACGTCATCACGTTGGCTTCGCCGGCCATGGTGCCAGGCGAGGCGACGCCTTCGGCAGGATAATCAAGGAACACCTCATCGCACACGATCGCGAGGCCGTTCTTTAACGCGAAGCCGCG
>JBIKIO010000228.1:0-2567 GCA_044361555.1 Opitutales bacterium | reverse complement strand
GAGCAGGAAGACTTCCGCACCGAGCTTCGGCAGGCGCTCCGCGGTCGTGACGGGCACGTTGACCTCGTAGCCCACTCCCGACGACTCGATGACGACGCGCAGGACGCCGGCTTCGATGAGTTTGCCGCGGAGGGAGACGATCATGGCGCGATGAAAGCGGAAGCGGTCCGGGAGTTAAGCCCGAATCTCGATGATGAAGCCCTTCAAGTAGCGGCTCTCGGGGAAGTTCAACAGCACGGGGTGGTCCGCCGGCTGCGAAGTACGCTCCAGGATGACCGCCTCGCGACGGGCATCCGAAGCGGCGTCCTCGATGACCTCGAGGTACATCTCTTCCGAGACGCGGTGCGAACAGGAGTAGGTCGCCAGGATGCCACCGGGGGCAAGCAGGCGGAGGGCGCGGAGGTTGAGTTCCTTGTAACCACGCAGCGCCCCATCGACGGCGTCCTTACTGCGGGCGAAGGGCGGCGGATCTAGGACGATGAGGTCGAAGGACGCTTCGCGGTGTTCGGTGAACCAGTCGAAGACGTTAGCGACTTCGAACGAGGCGCTGAGACCGTTGCGTTCGGCAGCCGAGCGGGCGGCGGCGATGGCGTCCTCAGACTGGTCGAGGCCGAGCACGCTGGTCGCGCCGGCCTTGGCGCAGGCGAGGCCGAAGCCGCCCTGATTGCAGAAGGCGTCGAGCACGCGGCGGCCCTTGGCGAGCTTCGCGACGTGCTGATGCTGGTCGAGCTGGTCGAGGTAGGTTCCGGTCTTCTGTCCGCCCATGAGGTCGATCAGCACCTGCACGCCGCCGACTTCCATCCAGGAAGGTTCGAGCGGCTTGCCGGAGACCGTACGGATTTCCTGACGCAGACCTTCGAGCTTACGCGTCGAGGCGTCGTTGCGCAGGACGATCTCGCGCGGCTGCAGCAAGCGCTGGAGCACGTCGATGATCGTGGCGAGGCGGCGATCCATCCCGCAGGTCAGGGCCTGGATCGTGATCAGGTCGTTATAGCGATCGACGACGAGACCCGGGAGACTGTCGGCCTCGGACCAGATCAGACGGCAGACCGGCTTGCCGGCGCGGCGGTTGACGGAGGCGGTGACGAGTTCTTCGAGGAGCGGGCCGTCGAGGGTGATCGGGCGGCGCGAATAGCGGCGCCAGGCGATCTGCGACTTGCCGTTCCAAAGGCCGGCGCCGAGGCAGCGGCCCTTGAGGTCGGTCAGTTCGACGCAATCGCCGTCGACCGGCGGTTCGCCGACGAACTCGACTTCGCCGAGGAAGGCCCAGGGATGTCCCCGGAGGGCGCGCACGGGACGTCCGGGGCGGATACGAATAGCTCTAAGCATGGATCAATTGGCGGCCTTCAGCTTCGGGAATGCCCAGCACGCGACGAGCGTCGCCGGGATCCACGCCGCCACCATCGGTGGCAAGGCGCCGCTCTCGCCGAAGGCGGCGCAGAACGAGGTGAGGAAGTAGAAGCCGAGGAAAAGGCCGAAGGTCTTGGCGACGCCCACCATCGGGCTGACGCGGCCGGGCACCACCGAGAACGGGATGGCCACGGCGATGACGATGAGGCAGATGACGGGCGTCGACATGATCGCGTGGTAGCGCATCGCGTAGGCGGCGTTGGGGCCGCCGGGATTGAAGCCGGCTTGGTCGACGAAACGGGAGACCTCGCGCAGCGAAAGCTTGGCGGGCTCCTTGGTGGAATAGAACATCACCTCCGGGTCGTCGTTGAAGTCCGGCGTCAGTTCCTGGAAGCGCGGCTGCGCCATCAGGGAGCCCGTCTCCGGGTCGAAGCGGTGGTCACGGCCCTCGCGGAAGGTCCAGCGCCACCCCTGCGGGGTCTTGCGGAACTCGGCGAAGCGGGCGGAGATGCGGCGGACCTCGCGCTGATTGGCGTCGAAGGCATGGACGACCACCTCGAAGGCCTGGCCGGTGCTGAGACCGAGGTTGGAGATCAGCCAGAGGCGGCGGGCCTTGGAGTTCTCGAAAGAGACCGATGACGCCTGGCCGCGCGGGATAGCGTTGCCGCCTTTGGCTTTCAGCGCGACGAACTGGGCCTCTTCCTGAAGGGCGTTCATGGCCTCCAAGGCATCAGGTACCAGCACCGCGTTAAGGAGCGCCAGCAGACCGGCGAGGAGCCCGCCCACGACCCACAAGGGGGCGGTCAATCGGCCCATGCCGATACCAGCGGCGCGGGCCGCGGAGATCTCCTGGTTCCGGTTCATGGTCGCCAGGACGAAGATGACCGAGATCAGGAGGGAGATCGGAATGAGCAGGGAGAGGCTCCGAACCAGACCGAGGAGGAGATAAGCGATGATGGTGCCCCAGCTGGCGTCGAGGGCCAGGAACTCCGGAATGCGGTTATACCCGTCCGACAGGAGCATGATACCCACGAAACTCAGCAAGGCCAAGGCGAAGACCTTGGCCCATTCGGCGAGGATATAGCGGTCCAGAAGGCGCACGGGTCAGAATGACAACCGAGCCAGCCCTGCCAGCAACCCCAAACCAAGTCGGGCCAACGTTTCCGACCTACGGAGCACCCGCCCGGCGATGACATACCGGGCAAACGCGTGGACAT
>JBIKIO010000011.1:0-29072 GCA_044361555.1 Opitutales bacterium | reverse complement strand
CTTTGTAGATCTCTCCGATGTTCCGACGGACCACTACCTTTGGCTCAGCGGGCAGATCGGCCGGATGCTGCGTGGAAACATGTCCGCGACCCCGGCCCTGCCGAAGCGTTAAACGCACTCAACCCGTAGCCTGGAGGCCGGCGGCGATGGCGTTCAACGAGAGAAGCATCTGCGGCAGCAGCGCATCGGCTTCCTTACGGTCACCATCGGCCACCTTCTTGCGCCAATCTTTCAGCAGCGCGACCTGCTGTTCGTGCAGGAGGTCGATCGCGGATTCGCGCAGGGCGATGACCTTGCGGAGACGCGGACGGCCTTCGCTGAGCTTCGAACCGGAGAGTTCGTCGAGCATCTTGCGGGCGAGGTTATGCTCGGCGAGGATGCGGTTAAGGAACAGACTCCGCAGCTTCTTATCGGTCACGAGGCCGCCATAGAGCTTCATCATGCTGCGGTTGGACGCCAGGACGCTGGTGGAAGCGTTCTTGAGCATGTAGCGCAGGGGCGGCCAGTCATCGTAGTTCTTACGGATGACCTCGAAGCCCTTCGGGTCCTCTTCTTTGAGACGGGCCAGCGCGGAGCCGACGCCATACCAACCGGAAAGGTAGAACCGGGCCTGGCTCCAGGCGAAGACCCACGGGATGGCGCGCAGATCCTCGAGCGAGGCGGCGCCGGTGCGACGGGACGGGCGCGAGCCGATGCGACTGGCTTCGATGACGTCGATCGGGGTCGCCTGGCGGAAGAAGTCGATGAAGCGCGGCGTGCGGATGAGGTCTTGGTAGGCCTCGCGGGAGAACTCGGCCAGGCGGTCCATGACCTTGGCCTGCGCGGTCTCGCTGCGGACGGCGACGTCGTGCAAGAAGGTATTCTGCGTCACGCCGGCGGTCAGCAGCTCGAGGTTATTCACCGCGGTGATGTGGTTCGCGTATTTCTGCGTGATGCTCTCACCCTGCTCGGTCACGCGCATCTCGCCCTGGATGGAACCCTGGGGCAAGGCGTCGATGAAACGGTGGGTCGGGCCGGCCCCGCGGGAGATGGTGCCGCCACGGCCGTGGAAGAAGACGATCCGGACGCCGTGCTTCTCGCCGACAGCGGCGAGGTTCTGCTGGGCGCGATAGAGATTCCAGAGGGAGGCGAGGATGCCGCCGTCCTTATTGGAGTCGGAATAGCCGATCATCACCTGCTGCGTGAGGCCGTCGGTAATGCCGGCGTCGCGGCGGGCCTGCAGCGTGCGCTGCGTCATCGGATGCGATAGGAAGGCGTCCATGATGCCGGTGCTACGCTCGAGGTCACCGATGGTCTCAAAGAGCGGGACCACGGGGAGCAAGCAGTAGGCGTCCTCGGAACCGCCGGCGGTCAGGCCGGCTTCGCGGGCGAGGAGGTAGACGGACAGCAGGTCGGAGACCGAACGGGTCATGCTGACGATCAACGAACCCAGGCCCGCTGAGCCATACTGGTCGATATGGGTGACGAGCGTGCGGTGGCAGGCGACCACGGCATCGGCTTCCGTACCGATGCTAGCCTGCTCGCGCATGAACGGGCGGGTTGAGCGCAGTTCAGAGTCAAGGAAGCCGAGGCGGCGAGATTCGTCCCACTGTGCGTAGTGAGTGTCATCCTGCCCGGTGGCGGCGAGGAGCTGGCCGATGGCCTTATCGTGGAAGGCGCTGTTCTGGCGGATATCCAGGACCGCCATATGAAAACCGAAGGTGCGCAGGAAGCGCAGCAGCGGATCGAGTTCCGCGCGCGCGATGCGACCCGCGCCGACTTCGACCAAGGTCTCGCGCAGGAACAGCAGGTCGGCGATGACGCCCTCGGGCGTATGATGCTGACCGGCACCCAGCTCGCCTTCGGCGTTCGGCAAGCGAAGCCGCGTTAAGTTGATATACTGACGCCAGGTCTCGCCGATATTGCGCCTGAGGGCCTCCTCACCGGCTTCGCCATGGGCAGCGGCGTGCTTGGCGACCTGACGGAGGAATACCGGCGGCGGCGACTGCAGGTGATCGCCGAGCGAAAGGCGCTGCCCGAGGGTCTCCAGGCGTTCGTTACAGATGGCGATGGCGGTGGTGCGGAAGAGATTGAGGGCGCGGGCCGTGACGTCAGCCGTGACCAGCGGGTGGCCGTCGCGGTCGCCACCGACCCACGTGCCGAACACGAGCTGGGGTAGTGAATCCGGGTGCTCCACGCGGGCGGGGTCGAAGCCGGCTTCCTCCCAGGCCTGGCGCAAGCGTAGGTCCATGCTGACGACGGCGTCGGGGAAGACCTTGGAGAGGAAGTAATTGATGTTCCGGAGCTCTGACGCCACGTCGGGCTTCTGGTGGTAGATTTCGCCGGTCCGCCAGAGACGCTCAAGCGCGACCTTGATTTCCTCGCGGATCGCGCGCTGTTCGGCGACGGTCCACATGTTGTTCTCGCGCCGGACGAGCAGCTTGTAGATCTCGCGGTGGATCTCGAGGACCGTCGCGCGCTTGGCTTCGGTCGGGTGCGCGGTGAGCACGGGTTCGACGCGCATGCGATTGAGTCGCTTGGCGATCTGCTTGTCGGTCAGGCCAGCCTCACGCAGCGCGCGGAGCGCACGACCCCACGAACCAGGATCGGAAGCGAGCCCATGCTTATCTTCGCGCAGACGTTTGGACTGCGCGGAAGCATTTTCTTCCACCATGTTCAGAAGCTGGAAGGCGATCGAGTACGCCTGCACGCCGCGGTAGGAAAAGATCTGCACGCCGCGCAGCTTGCGCTTGCCCATCCATGGCAAAGTTCCGGCAAGATCCTTATGGTCGAGCTGCTCGAGCACCTCAACGAAGCACGTCATCATGAAGTCGAGGTCCTTGTCGACTTTCTTAAGCCCGCGGGCGAGATCGGTGCTGATAGCCATGCGACGACAGTCGTAGCACGGGGGTGCGAAAACCCGCAACCGCAAACCCCCTCGGCTTGCTTCTCCGCCCGACCGGCGTTTGATGTGAAGTCGCCATGGCGGACTCTCGGCTCACCCTCCCCGACCTGTGGCAACAGGACGCCCTCCGTGCCCTGCGCCAGGGCGAGGACGTGATCATCCAGGCCCCGACCGGCGCCGGGAAGACCTATGTCTTCGAACTGCTCATCCGGGGCGGCCATCGCGGCCAGGCGGTCTACACGGTCCCGACCCGGGCACTCGCCAACGACAAACGGGCCGAGTGGCTCGCTCTCGGCTGGGACGTGGGTATCGCGACCGGGGACGTCAGCGCCAACCTTGGCGCCCCGGTCATCGTGGCCACGCTGGAGACCCAGCGCCATCGCTTCCTGGAAGGCCGCCACCCGGACCTGCTGGTCATCGACGAATATCAGATGCTGGCCGATGCCCGCCGCGGCGCAGCCTACGAGACGGTACTGGCCATCGCCCCTCCCTCCACCCAGCTGCTGCTCCTCAGCGGTAGCGTCTCCAACCCGAAGGCCGTCGCCGAATGGCTCCGCAGTCGCGGCCGAAAGGTCACCCTGATCGAGGAACATACCCGCCCCATCCCGCTTGAGGAGATCTCCCTCGAAGCCCTGGAGACCCGCGAGCCCTCCGGCATCAAAGGCCACATCGCCCGCGCGGTCATCCGGGCGGTCCTAGGCGACCTGGGCCCCATCTTGGTCTTCGCCCCCCGCCGTCGCGCGGCGGAACAGATTGCCCGCGACATCGCCGCCGGCCTCCCGCTCGGCAACGGCCCGCAGCTGTCGCCTAGCCAACGGGCCCTCGCCGGGGATGACCTTAACCGCCTGCTCCGCCAAGGGGTGGGCCTCCACCACAGCGGCCTGACCTTCGAGCAACGGACCGAACTCATCGAGCCTTGGGCCAAAGCCGGCAAACTGAGCGTCGTCGTGGCGACGACCGGCCTGGCCTCCGGCATCAACTTCTCCCTCCGTTCGGTGCTGGTGACCGACCGACGTTACGCCGCCGATCACGCCGAACGAGAAATCCGGCCCGACGAGTTGCTCCAGATGTTCGGACGGGCCGGCCGTCGCGGACTGGATGACCGCGGCTTCGCGCTCTGGACCGGCGACAGCCCACGCCTCGGCGAAGCCAAACCGCTCCAGCTCAAGCGCAGCGAGGCACTCGACTGGCCGGCCTTCCTCTCGGTCATGCGCCGCGCCGAAGACCCGAAGTCCGCCGCCCAATCCCTCGCGCAATCGCTCTTCACCCGCGAGCCGATCGACCTCGCCTTAGACCGCCTCGAAGAAGACCTGCCGACCGATCTTCCGGCCACGGTGGCCGGCGAGACCCGCCAGATCGATGAGATTCTCGGTCGCAACGGCACGTGGCAACGCGAACGCCCGACGCACCTCGTGCCGCTCTCGCAGGCGCTGATCTACGTGAAGGAGGCCTGGTATCCAGCCCTGACGAAGCCTGATTCGCTGCGCGCCCTCCCCTACGGGACGCCTTGCAAACTCGAGACGAGCGAAGGCTTGCGCTACGGACGCACCATCACCCTCGCCCACTTCCCAAAGGAAACCGGCGCCGAACATCTCACCCCGGCGGATTGGCTGCTGAAGGCCCTGCGGAAACAGGACAACGGTCGCAACCGCCCCCGCACCTGGAAACTCGAACTACTGGAGAAGGAAATCCTCCCGCTGCTCCCGGTGCTCACCCAGGGCGGCGTCGCCCACGGCGGCCTTTTCCTCGGCCGCGACAGCGTGCAGGTGAAACTGGATTATTCGCGCGCGAGCGTCCGCGTCTGGCCCGACGCCGATAATCAACCGCTCATCAATCCGCCGCGACGCTCCGTCGCGAAACAGGACATCAACCTCCGCGAAGTCCTCGGCGGCGGCACGATGCACACGGCCCGCGCCGGCCGACTCTGGAAGAAACTTGGCCTCATTGACGCCACCGGCCGGCCGACCGACCGTGGGCACATCGCGTCCCTCTTCCAGCACGGTGAAGGCCTTGCGGTCGCGGCGGCCCTCGAGGATCAGGCTTACGACGCCCACGCCCTCGCTTGGGACCTCGCCGAACTCCGCGCCGGCGAGCGGGTCGCTTCGGCGGGCCGTAACTCCAGCCGCCTCGGCGCCTGCTGCCGACTGACGTATAAGTCCCTGACGGCCGAGGGTTACCTGCGCGAAGGCCTGCCAAGCGGCTTCGGCGAAGGCTGCGCCGAAGCGCTCAAAGGCTTCGCCCTGCATGGCAAGATCCCGCCGGTCGACGCCGACGGACAAGGCCCCGGCCAAGGTGACCTCGAACGCGCCGTCCTCGAATGGCGCAGCACGCTGCAGCTCATCGCCCACGGGCCCGCCCACCCTTCCCTTCGCTGGCAGCAGCTGCGAGCCGCGGCCCAGGAAGTGCTCGGGAGGATCGTGGGGCCGGCGTCCGTGACGCGTTGAAGCTTATTTACCCGCGATGGCTTTCGCCGCAGCCTTGGCCATCTCACCGGCGCCGACGGTGTTCGGATGCACGCGATCCGGCAACATCTCCGGGAACCTCTCCAGCGCCGCATGCATGTCGATCACGCCGCAGCCGAGTTCCTTGGCGAGCGCGTCGACGCGTGGGATCTCTTTCTGGATGTTCTCCTCATTGATGCCGTAGTTGCCCTTGCCGGGGACCGGCACGGGGCGGCAGACGAACACCTTCGGCTTCGACTTCAGGGTCTGGAAAGATTTCACGAGCTCGCGGTAGTCGGCAGCGAACTCCGCCTCGTGCTTCCAGTTCTGCGGCTTGGTGTCATTGGTACCGAGCATGATGATCACGATCGCCGGCTCCATCGCGAGGGCCGCCTGATACTTCTTCTCGTTCCAATAAGGGAAATCGCCCTTCTTCAGGAGCGTGCGGCCGCTGACGCCGAAGTTGCCGACCTGATAGCCAGAGCCGAGCAGGGCCTGTAACTGAGACGGATAAGACTGGCCGGACTTGGCGCCGGCGCCCTGGGTGATGCTGTCGCCGACGCAGGCGACTTTGATGGGTTCGGCGGCGTGGGCGGTCATGAGGGTGAGCAAGGCGAGGAGCAGGGTTCGCATGGGGGTCCTTCTAATCAAAGCCGCCCGAAGGCCTTTCCAAGGCCGAACTCGCGCCTTTTGCCCTTCCCTGCGGGCCGGTCGGCCGCTAGGCTATGCGGACAGTCATACATGTGCGTTCGCACGGAGCAATCCGTGAGGAAAGTCCGGACACCACAGGGCAGGATTCCCGCCGCAAGTCGGGGCACGTCGCAAGACGTGACGGATAGTGCCACAGAGAAGATACCGCCTCCTCCGCAAGGAACGAGGTAAGGGTGAAAAGGTGGGGTAAGAGCCCACCGCTCGAAGGGTAACCGACGAGGCAAGGTAAACCCAATCCGGTGCAAGACGAACAGGGACCGTCCGAGGTCGCCCACCAAGGTCCCGGGTTGTCGCACCGCCGCAAGGCGGGTCCGCAAGGTCAGAGAAATGAACGCGCAGGGGATCGGCGAGAGCCGCCCAAGGACAGAATCCGGCTTATAGTGTATGACTCAAAAGACGGAGGGCCGAACGGAAACGTTCGGCCCTCCCCCTTTGCGGACTACTCAGGTCGCTCAGCTGCGCTGCGCGATCGGCGCGTACTGGCGCTCGGTGTGGCCGACGTAGATCTGGCGCGGACGATGGATCTTCTGCTTCGGGGTCTCGGCGATTTCCTTCCAATGGGAGATCCAGCCGGGCATGCGGCCGATGGCGAAGATGACGGTGAACATCTCCGTCGGGATGCCGATGGCCTTGAGGATGATGCCCGAGTAGAAGTCGACGTTCGGGTAGAGGTTGCGCTGCTTGAAGTACGGGTCGTTGAGCGCGGCTTCTTCGAGGCGCATGGCGATGGCCAGGAGCGGGTCGTTGATGCCGAGCACCTTCAGGACCTTGTCGCACTGGGTCTTGATGATCTTGGCGCGCGGGTCGTAGTTCTTATACACACGGTGGCCGAAGCCCATCAGACGGACGCTCTTGGTCTTATCCTTGGCGTCGGCGATGAAGCGCGAGCCGTCGTCGCCGGAAGCGTGGATCTCCTCGAGCATCTCGATGACGGCCTGGTTGGCGCCGCCGTGCAGCGGACCCCAGAGGGCGCAGACGCCGGCGGAGACGGACGGGAAGAGGTTGGCGCCACCGGAGGCGACCATGCGCACGGTCGAGGTGGAGCAGTTCTGCTCGTGGTCGGCGTGCAGGAGGAGGATCAGGTCGAGCGCACGGGCGATCTCCGGATGGACGGCGTAATCGGCGTTGGGCTGCGAGAAGAGCAGGTGCAGGAAGTTGGAGCAGTAATCGAGACCCGGCTTCGGGTACACGGGCGGCTGACCTTCCTTCGAGCGATGGGCGAGCGCGGCGAGCGTACGGACCTTGGAGATCAGGACGGCGGCGGTGGCGTCGAACTTGGCCAAGTCATGCGTGCGCTCGTTGGTGCCGAGCTCCGGATAGTAGCAGCCGAGGGTGTTCAGCGTGGCGGAAAGCACGGCCATCGGGTGGGCGTTGCCGGGGAAGCCGCTGAGGGCGATGCGCAGGCCTTCGTGGATCTGCGAGCTGTCGAGGATGCGGGCCTTGAAGGCGGTCAGCTGGGCGGTCGTGGGGAGCTCGCCGTAGATCAGCAGGTAGGCGGTCTCGATGAAGTTGGACTTCTCGGCGAGCTCTTCGATGCCGTAGCCGCGGTAGCGCAGGATGCCCTTCTCGCCGTCGATGAAGGTGACCTTGGACTCGCAGGCGCCGGTGTTGGCGTAGCCGTCGTCGAAAGTGATGTAGCCGGTGTCGTCGCGCAGTTTGCGGACATCGACCCCGCGTTCGCCTTCGGTACCGACGACGATGGGGAGGACGATTTCCTTGTCGTCCAGTTTGAGAGAGGCGGTTTTTGAGCTCATGGCGGGGATAGGGTCCGCCGAGAATCGCAATACCCTTCAGCGGACGGACAAGGTCAGGAAATTGCGGTAGAGTTGCAAGCCTTTGACCTGACTTTTCTCCGGGTGAAACTGGGTCGCGAAGACCCGCCCGCGCCGGACCCCGCTCACGAACCGGCCCGCATAATCGGTCTCACACCACACCAAGGCGGGGTCGGTCTCGACCACCCGGTAACTATGGACAAAATAGAAGGGCTCCCCTTCGGTCCGCAGGCCATCGGTCAAAGGGGCGCCCGGCTTGAAGATGGCCTCGTTCCAGCCCATGTGCGGAATCCGTAGGCCAGGCTGGGACGGGAAACGGCGGACTACGCCCGGGAAGATACCCAAGCCGGGACGGTCAGCCTCTTCAGAGCGCTCGAACAGGACCTGGAGACCCATGCAGACCCCGAGGAAGGGTCGGTCGGCCGCGATCCACTGTTTCAGAAAGGATTCGAAATCGTTACGGCGGATGCAATCCATGCAGTCCGCCATGGCACCCTGCCCCGGGAAAACGACTAGCTCGGCCTGCTCGGCCTCGGCCGGCGTGGCGGCTAGGAAAGCATCAGCACCGGCGGCGACCATGGCGCGGCTGACGCTACGGAGGTTACCCATCCCGTAATCGATGACGGCCACCCGCGGGCGGCGCGCTGTCCCGGAGGCTTCCACGGTCAGGCCAGCGTACCCTTGGTGCTCGGCACGCGGCCACCCTGGCGCGGGTCGACTTCCAACGCTTCCCGCAACGCGCGGGCGAAGGCCTTGAACAGGGCTTCGGCGATGTGGTGCGGTTCGTCGCCGTATTCGAGCTTCAGGTGCAGGTTGCAGCCGAGCGAATTGGCGAGGCCCTGAAAGAACTCGCGGACGAGCGCGATGTTGAAGTCCTTCACCATGTAGTTGGTGATCTCGACCTGATAGACCATCATCGGGCGGTTGCTCAGGTCGACGGCGCAGCGGGCCAGGGTCTCGTCCATCGGGAGGATGAAGAAACCGTAGCGGCGGATACCAGCCTTGTCGCCGAGCGCTTCCTTGATGGCCTGGCCGAGGACGATGCCGACATCCTCCACGGTGTGGTGGTAGTCGACGTCGGTGTCGCCGGTCGCCTTGACCTTGAGGTCGACGAGCGAGTGACGGGAGAACAGCGTCAGCATGTGGTCGAAGAAGGCCACGCCCGTGGCGATCTCGGAGGCGCCGGTGCCGTCCAGGTTCACCTCGAGGGCGATCTTGGTCTCGGCGGTATCCCGGCGGAGGCTGGCTTTGCGGACGACGGCGCTCATCCCTCAGAAATCCCCGCGGAAGGCGGGATTGTCAACCTCACCCTTCCATCCAGACCGCCACGGCCTGCAGGAAGACGTCCGTTTCCTGCTCCGTACCCACGGAGATCCGGAGGGACTTCTCGGTGAGGCGATGATGCGGGAAACGCCGGACGAGGATCTTGCGGGCGCGGAGGAATTCGAAGCAGTGCGCGGCGGTTTCGACCGAAGCCGCGCGCTTCGACGAGACGGGCGCGGCGAGCACGAAGTTACCGGCGGCGGGATTCACCTGCCAGCCGAGTTGGCGCAGCGCGGCCACAAGCCGGTCGCGCGTGGCGCGCACCTGCGTCACGGTCACGTCGAGCCATTCACGGTCGTCGAGGGCCGCGGCGGCGGCGACCTGGGCGAGGCGGTCGACGTTGTAACTATCGCGCACGCGGTGGAGCACCTCGGCCACGGCGGGCGGACAGAGCGCATAGCCGACGCGCAGGCCGGCGAGGGCGTGGGCCTTGGACATCGTCCGCGTGACGACGACGTTCGGGAATTCTTTCACCAACTCGACACAATCGGCGTCGGCGAAGGCGGCGTAGGCTTCGTCGACCACCAGCAATCCGGGGAAGGCCTTGGCGACCGCGCGGACGACGTCCGTCGCAAAGGCGACGCCGAGCGGAGCGTTCGGGTTTGTCAGAAAGAAGACCGCAGCGCCGCACTTGGCGACGGCGTCGACATCGATGCCCAAGGAGTCAGTGACCTCGACCTTCACCACGTCGGCCGCCTGGGCGGCCGCGAGGACGGGATAGAGCGAATAGCTCGGATTGAGCATGCCGATCGGGCGGCCCGGCCCAGCGTAGGCGCGGATCAAGAGGTTAAGAATGTCATCAGAGCCGTTACCAGCGACGACATGCGCCGCATCGAACCCATGGAAGCGCGCGACCGCCTCGCGCATGGGCGCGGAATCAGGCGAAGGATAAAGGCGCAACGCGGCACCTTCATTGACCAAGGCCACGCGGATCGCCTCGAGCGAACGCAGGCTCGGCGGATACGGATTCTCGTTGGTGTTGAGTTTGACCCATCCCCCGCCCTGCGGCTGCTCGCCGGGGACGTAAGGCGACATGGCCGCGACATGCGGGTTCGCGGCAGGAGGACGTGATGACATCAGCGTAACTTAAGTTTGGCGGCGGCGAATTCCTGGAGCAAAGCCCGGGTCCGGGCGGCGTCATCGCAAGCGACCACCTGGGCGGCGAGCTCGCGCAGTTCCGCGGCGGTCGAGTGACGGAGGACGAAACGCACCTCAGGCAAGGCGGCCGGGCTCATGCTGAGTTCGTGCACGCCGAGACCGATGAGCAAGGGCGCCCACAAAGGGTCGCCACCGAGCTCGCCGCAGACGGCGGCGGGGATCCCGGCCTTCTGCGCGGCGGCGAAGATCGCCACGAGCGTGCGCACGACCGCCGGATGGCAAGGATCGTAAAGCGAAGCGACACGCTGGTTGCCGCGGTCGACCGCGAGCAGGTATTGGACGAGGTCGTTGGTGCCGACGCTGAAGAAGTCGGCTTCGACGGCGAGCGCGTCGGCGACCAGCGCGGCCGACGGGATCTCGATCATCGCGCCGAGACGGATGGCTTCGACGGGACGCACGCCTTCGCGGGCGAGTTCGGCCTCGACGTCGCGGAAGATGGCTTTCGCGCGGCGTAGTTCCTCGACGCCCGAGATCATCGGGAACATCACCTGCACCGGGCCGAGTGCGGCGGCGCGGACGAGCGCGCGCAACTGCGGGCGGAACACGTCGGGACGCTCAAGGCAAAGGCGCACGGCGCGGTAACCCATGAACGGATTGGCCTCGTCGGCGAGGTCGCCGAGACGCTTGTCGCCGCCGAGGTCGAGCGTGCGGAAGGTCACCGGCCGGCCTTTCGCCAGACGCACGGCTTCGGCATATTCCTCATACTGGACGTTTTCGTCCGGCCAGCCGTCGAGTCGCAGGTAGAGGTTTTCGGTGCGATAGAGGCCGATACCGCGGGCGCAGTAGGCCAGCGCGTCCTCCATCTCGGCGGGGTCGCCGATATTGGCGAGCAGGCTGAAGGCGGCGCCGTCCGCGGTCAGATCAGGGAAGGAGACTTCCGCGCGGACGCGATCGCGACGCTGGCGGATCGCCTGCTCCTTGTCACGGTAGCCGTCGATCGTTTCAGGCGTCGGGTTGAGGATGACGAGGCCGGATTCGCCGTCGACGAGGATGATGTCGTCCTCCTGGACGGCCTCCATGAGTCCCTTGACGCCGACGACCGCAGGGACGTCGAGCGAGCGGGCCATGATGGCGGAATGGCTGGTGCGGCCGCCCTCTTCCGTCACGAACGCGAGGACGCCGCCGTCATGCAGGCCGGCGGTGTCCGACGGAGTGAGGTCGCGCGCGGCGACGACGTGTTCCTGGGCCGCCTGGCCGACGCGTTCCGGCTGGGTGCCGAGCAGCTGATCGAGCACGCGACCGGTGACGTCGCGGATGTCCGACGCCCGCTCTCGCAGGAAGTCGTCGTCCATCTTCTCGAAGATCTCGATGTAACGCTGGGCGACCTCCTGGAAGCAGAACTCGACGTTGAAGCCGCTGCTCCGGACCTCGCGGCTGACGTCATCGATCAGCGCGACATCTTCCAATACGAGGAGGTGGGCGTCGAAGATGGAGGCCTCGGACTCGTTCAACTTACGGGCGACGTCGTCCCGGAGCTGCGCGATCTCGACGCGCGTGGCCGCGAGGGCTCCTTCAAGGCGACGGATCTCGGCCTCCGGGTCGGCGACTTTTTCGCAGGCGACGATGGCCATGCCCCGCATCAGCGGGTAGGCGGGACCACGGGCGACACCTGGGGCGGCGGCGATGCCAGTGAGGCGAACCTCGGGCCTGTGTTCTCGGGCCTTCATCCGTGCATCCATTGACGTCCGTCAGCAGACGGAAGCAAGGCAGGATATCGGACTCAGACCTCGACGGCCGCGGGCTCGTCGGTCGGCGCGACCTTCTCCGGCATGACGAGGACGGGCATCGAGAGCTCCGTCGCTTCGACGGACTGTGAAAGTTCGGGTTCCTGGGCGACGTCGGTGATCAGACGGATCGGCATTTCGGCCGAACCGAGGACCAGTTCTTCGGCGGGCACCTGTGCTTCGACGTAGGCGAGCAAGCCGGAGTATTCGGCCGGGATGGTGACCTGCAGTTCGACGAAGACGAGGGCGAGCAGGCAGAGATGGGCGAACGAACGACCCATGCGCTGCCCGTAGGCGTGCAGCCAGCTCATCGCGCCGGCCGTCGAACGCTCTTCACGATGGCTGAGGCAGGCGAGCTGGGCTTTGTGCAGACGGGCGCTGGCCTGGAAACGAGCGCGCAAGGCCGGCGAGGCGCTCAGGGCGGCGCGCAGACGGGCGACCTGGTCGGCGGAGGCGGTGCCCTCCAAGAAAAGGGCGACGAGGGATTCGAATTCGGCGGCGCTCATCCGCGGAACTCCTCTCCCATGAGTTCGCGCAAGGCTTCGCGGGCGCGGTTGATGCGGCTCTTGACCGTGCCGATGGAAAGGCCGAGGTCTTCGGCGATCTCCTCGTAGGACATATTGCGGACGTTGCGCATCGTCAGGATACGAGCGTGTTCCGGCTTCAATTGTTCCATGCACTCGGCCACTTTATTGACGAATTCGTTATGCTGGGCCTCGTGACCGGGGCCCTGGGCGCCGTCCGAAAGGATATCATGGAGGGTGGCGCCAGGATCATCGCCCAGGTCGGCGTCGAGCGACATGGACTGATCCCGCTTGCGGCGGCGCCAGTACCAGTAGCGATTCCGGGCGAGATTCGTGCCGATCTGGTGGATCCAGGTCGAGAAAGTGGCGGTGCCGCGGAAAGAGGCCAGGACCCGATGGGCCCGAATGAAGGTGTCCTGGGTGATTTCCTCGGCGTCCTGGCGGTTACGCAGCAGGGAGAAGACCTTGGCGAAAATCCGGCCCTGATACTTGAGGACGAGCTCGTTGTAGGCCGACAGATCCCCCTGACGGGCGCGGTCCAAGGCGGACTGGTCGGCTTCGGTCTCCATGGGATTCAGGTTGGGTATGGGAAAACAGGCCGTAGTCGACCTATAATCGTGGTGACATATCTTTACAATTACCCCTCGCTAATCAACCTCTTAAAAACCCTGACTTCAGGAGCCGATGTTCACGACCCGCAAGAAACCTCCCGCCCTCTCCTGGGTTAATTGCCTCAGCGGCGAAAAGGGCTCCACCAGCGACCTTCCCGCCGCGTTGCCCGGAGACGCCCCCCACCCCTCCCTGACCTTGGTCGTCGCAGGCGAAACCGTAGGACTCGAGCCCTCCGGCGAAGGGATGGCCTTGGTCAATGGTGCGCCCCTGAACCAGCGCCTGGCAGTCACCGAACCGACGACCGTCCAGTTGCCTTCCGCCTTGTTGGTGGTCGCGCCCCGCGCCCAGGAAGACTTCGCGTTCATCCGCACCGACCTCTGGGTCCTTTTCGATGCGCGCACCGGCGATCAGCTAGGGGAATTTCCCGCCAAGGAACTGCTCGACGCAGCCGGCCGCTCCGGCCTGCCCGCCGACGCGCTCGCCTGCACGCCCGTCGGGCTGGAGGTCGGCTTCAATCTCGCGCAGATCGCCCCGCTGCTCGCCCCGCCTGAGGAGACCGTCGTGCGTCGCGAGAATCCGGCGCTCCTCGCGGCCGAACAGAACCGCGGCGCGCACGTCTGCCCGGTCTGCTGGACGCGCTTCGACGCCGGCGACGCCCTGAGCATCGCGGTGCACGAGAACCTGCGTGGCGATCCGATCCTCGGCTCCGACGCCCGCCTGCGCTTCCAGCCCACGCGCTTCAACGACCAAGGTCTCGCGCTCGATCCGATGGGTCTGGCCTGCACCGATATCGCCTGCCCGCACTGCCGTCGCCAGCTGCCGCCGGGCTATCTGGAACGCCCGCACCGCATCATCTCGCTCATCGGCGCGCCCAGCGCCGGGAAGTCCTACTACCTCGCTGTGCTCACGCGGGTGCTGCAGGACAGCCTGCCCGCGGACTTCTCGCTCGCTTTCAAGGACGGTGACCCGAGCGGCAACATGCTCCTCAACCAGATGCGCAACACGCTCTTCTCGGCCGCGACGCCGGAAGACGCGCTACTCGGCAAGACGGCCCTCGAAGGCGCGACCTACGAAAAACTCCCGCGCCTCGGCCGGATGGTATCACTGCCCCGCCCGTTCATCTACTCGCTGAGCCGCCCCGGCCAGCCGGCGCTCGATACGTCGGTCATCCTGTATGACAACGCCGGCGAACACTTCGAGCCCGGCATCGACATCCATGACTCGCCCGGCGCGATGCACGTCGCGACTTCCAGCGGGCTCATCTTCCTCTTCGATCCGACCGCCAACGCGCGCTTCAAGGCCAAGCTCGTCGGCGTCGACGACCCGCAGCTGGCGCTGAAAGGCCGCGTCGACCAACAGGACAGCATCCTCGCCGAGATGGAGACGCGCATGAAGCGCGTGCTCGGCCTCGCGCACGATCAGCGCATCGCGACGCCGCTCGCCTTCGTCGTCGGCAAATCCGATACCTGGGAGAAGCTGCTTAGTTCGCCGCTCGAACCCGTGGTCAAGGCCGGCACGCTCGACCTCGCCGCCGTCCGCCGCAACTCGGACCGCGTCCGGGAAGTCCTGCTGCAGCTCTGCCCCGGCCTCGTCGCTTCGGCCGAGTCGCTCGCCGACCAGATCTGCTTCTTCGCCGCGACTTCTTTCGGCCACACGCCGGTGATGATCGGCGCCGGACCCAACAAAGGCCGCATCGCGCCGGACCCGCAGCGGCTGGCGCCGGCCCACGTGGAGGAACCGCTCTACTGGCTGATGCACCTCTCCTCGCCGGCGATGTTCCCCGCGACCCCGCTTTCCTGATGCCCCTCCAACTCGTCTTCACTTCCGCTCCGCAAGGCCTCACGCCGGGACGTTCGGGCTATTGCACCGTCGCCCGCCACCGCGCCGTGCCGGACCGCCTCGCCCAGCTGCTGGAGTCGGTGGGCACGCCGCATGAGCTGACCGAAGGCGAGACGTTCACCTTCCGTACGCTCGAGGCAGGTGACCGCCATTGGTTCGTGCTCTCGCGCTTCGTCGCCCGCGGCCTGGATTACACGCAGCGCGACAACCGTCTGGCGCATCACCTGATCTTCACGTCCGAAGAGGCCGCCTTGCTCGCCCCGCCCGCCGCCTTGGCCGCGCGCTGGAAAGGCTGGCTCGCCGAGTGGAGCGGCGCCCCCGCCTGGCTCGAAGGCGAGACCCGTCCGTTGGCGCTGGAACCGTCCACACCGCTCTCTCCCGCCGTCACCTGGCGCGAGACTACCGGCACCGGAGCGAAGGCCGCCTGGCTGATCGACGCCACCGGCGCGGTCTCGGTGGGCCTGCGTAATCCTCCCGCGAACGCGACTCTGCTTAAGCTCTTCGCCGAATCCTCGGCGCTCATCGGCAAGGCCGCCTGGCACGCGACCTTCACCACCGACGCCCGGATCACGGGCGAGGCCGGCTTCAGCTGGGCCGCGCACGCCGAACGTCCCGCGACGATCGATTTCGTCGCGGCCCGCTCGCTCCCCGCCCCCACCGGCGAACTCGCCCGTCAGGCCGCCGCCGGCCTGACTTCGCCGAAAGGCACGCCGATCGCGGTCACGCGCCGCCCCGGCGCCGGACCTTCCGCGCCGCAAGGCGGTTCTTCCGCCACGCCTTGGATCGTGGGAGGCGTACTGCTCGTGGTCGCCGCCGGCCTGGCTTTCCTTTTCACGAACCGCACCGAAACGCCCGCCCCCGCGCCGGCGCCGGTGGTGGCCGCCGGACCTTCCGCGACCGACCTCGCCCAAGCGGAGGAGATCCTCCGCGTGAACCGCGCCATCACGGAGATCCAGAGCCTGCTCGAGACCGGCGACATGCTGCCCGCCGCACGCCTCTGGCTGGAGACCAACGAACGCTCCCCTCGCCTGCTCGGTAATTACAAAGAGCAGATCCTGCCGCGTATCATGAACGGATTTTCCGCCGGCGCGGTTAGCCAGCTGCTGTCCAAGATCGAACGTCGCGGCATCCTCGACGAACCGAAAGCCAGCCAGGCCGCCCACGCTGAGACGCTCGAGGCCCTCCGCGTCGGCAAACTGCTCGCCGTGACGGAGGACGCCGCCTGGAAGCAGCTCCAGGAAATCAAGGAGCGCACCCTCCTCCTGCCCACGCTCGATGTCCGTCAGGTCCTGGCCGCCCCCGGACAGTGGCGCGTCTCCGACGTCGGCCCGAAATCGCCCGTCGAAGCCGAATTCACTTTATCCCGATCGGCCGGGGACCAACTGACGAAGTGGGTCGCCGAAGCCGGCGCCTCCGCCCGCTCGACCGCGCAGATCCGCCTGCGCGTCCTGCCGCTCGTCTCGCCCCACCAGCGCGATGATCAGACGCCTTATCTCAACGGCGAGATCCGCACGAACGCCCAGTCCACCTGGTTCGAGTCCAACCCTGAACCCGGTAAACTACCGGCCATCGGCATCTGCCTGAGCAGTCGTCGCAATTATGCCTCGCTGAACTTCCCGACGGCCGACGGCGCCGCCCGCGCCAACATGCTCATTGAGATCATCATGCCCAAAGGCGACCGACGCGCACTCGCCTTGGTCGGCGATCCCGCCCTGCTGCGCCCGCTCAACCTCGGCGTCGGCGCCCTGCGCTACGACGCGGAGACCGGCGTGATCCGCCCAGCCCCCTGGGCCGAGACCGCCGTCAACGCCTTCGTCTGGGCTCACGGCCAGGTCGGCCTCTATCCGGCCGAGCATGGCTTCCCTGATCGCGACCTCCCGTCCGTGCGCGCCACGCGCTCGTTGCTCGAGACCGACCTGCTCCGCCTGGAAGCCAGGCAGGGCCCGGGGACGCCGCCCTACGAAGAAACCGCCGCCCGCCGTAAGGCCTTCAAGGCCGGCAAGCTGATCGAAGCCGGTGCGCCCTGGGTCGTGCAGGCCGTCGACGCCAACGGCGCGGCTGGACCTCGCCTGCTCGAATTCCGTTGATCCATGCAGGCCGAACGCCTCATCGCCCGCATCCGCGGCCAGCTCGAACTCGGCACGCCTGACCTCGAGGCCCGTTCGTTGGCCGGCGAATACGCGGTGCTGTGCCTGCGGGCCCGCGAACGTCTGGAGCAATGCGCCACGCTCGTGCGCGGCGGCAACGAACACGCCGCCTTCCAGGCCGCGGAAGCCGAACCCGACCTCCTCGGACTCTGCGCCCTGCTGAGCTTCGCGGAATCCGACCGCTGGCATGCGCTCTGCCGCGAACGCGGACTACCGGCGGGCTTCCCGCTCGACGGCCAGCACGTGCTCGCGATCGAGAGCCTTTACGGCCGGGTCATCGGCGAAAGCCATCCGCTCTATCGCGACTACCGTGACGCCATCCGCCGCCGCGACGAAGACCGCGCGCTGGCGGTGCTGCGCTCGATCGTCCGCATCAACCCCGACGATCCGAACGCGCAGTCCGAACTCGCGCGCCTGTCGGCGAAATTCCTCCGCGAATCACTCGGACGGGTCGGGACGCTGTTCGCCGAAGGCCGCACGGCCGAAGCGGTGGAACTCATGCAGCGCATGGAACGGTTCGGCGCCAACGACCTCGCCGGCGAACCGCGCTGGGACGACGCCCGCGCCCGGCGCGCGGCGTGGCTCCGCGCCAACGCCGCCGAGCAAGCCCAGACCTTGGTCGCCGAAGCCGGCGCCGCCCGGGACGGCGGCCACTGGGAGGCATGCGCCTCGGCGCTGGGCCGGACGCGCGCGCTCGAACGCGAACATCAGCTCAATCTTTCCCCCGACCTGCTCGCGCAGATGAGCGAACTCGAGGCCTGGGCCGGCGAACTCGCCGCGACAGCCGAGGCCGAAGCCTCCCTCCGCTCCAGTATCGAAGGTCTCCTCGGGGAATGGCAGGTACTCGGCCAGGAAGCCGCCCGCGGTTCTTCGCCCGCGATCCTCATCGTCCGTCTCAGCACGTGGCTCGAACGGGCCGGCCCTCACGCCGACAGACTGCCCGAAGGCCTGCTGCGCGAAGCCCGCGCGCTGCGTCAGGCCACGCGGACGCGCCTCAATCGCCGCTATCTGGTGCTGACTTCTTCGTGGGTCGTCGGCCTGCTGCTCATCGTGGGCGCCGTCGTCGCCGTCAACCTGCAGCGCCAGCAGGAAGAAGAGGCGAGCGGCCGTTTCTCCGAAGCCGCCCGGCTCGTCGAACTCCACCAGCATGACGAGGCCCTCCGCGCGCTGGATGATTTCGAGCGCGGTGGCTCCGACGCCGCCGAATTAGAACGCCGCAAGGCCGAGGCGCGCCCTCTCCGCGAGACGCTCGCCAAGCAGGTGGCGCTCGAACAGAAACTCCGGCTCGAAGCCCGTCAGCTGGAGGAACTTGGACGGCAAGGCGTGACGGACGGCAACGTCGCCGAAGTCGTCCGCCGGACCGCGGCTTATCTCAAGGCGCTGGCCGAGGCGGGCTCCGCCATGCGGGAACGCCTCAAGTCCGTGCTGCCGGATCCAGAAGGACTGGCCGCCGCCAGCCAGAATCATCTCGGCAAGCTCCGGCAGGAACTCGCCACCCGGACCACGGCTTTGAACAAAGCCGTCAGCGACAGCGCCGCGATCGCCGACCCGGTGGCGGCGATGGAGACCCTTGAGCGACTGCGCCTGCTCCTGAAGATCCTGGGTGAAGCGGGTGACCGCGACCTCGACTCCGCCGCCGCCGCCGCCGACCGCGGAGAGATCCGCCTGGCGGGTGACCGCAAGATCGCCACGGCCCTCCGTAAGCTGGAGACCGCCACCGACCTCACGGGTTATCTCGCCGCCCTCGCCGACGCTTCCGCCAACACCGCCGGCGAAAAGAACGACCTCGGCACCCGTGCGTCGTTCGTCTTCACGCGCGCCCCCTCGTTGCAGGCCCTGCCCCGCCCCGTCCTGGCCCCGCGCGTGGCGGCGATGTGGGACGCCGCCGCGACCGCGGACCCGAAGGGGATCTTCCATCCTACCGTCCTGACCGATGCCGAACAGAGGCTGCTGCGCCGGCTCTCCGACACTTCGCTCGCGGACAGCCTCCGTCGGGCCACGCTCAGCCTCTACTCGATCCGCGGCGTGACGCCGGGACGCAGCGTGTATGTCGTCGGCGAGGTCGCCGAAACGAAGAACGCCTTCACCGACGGCGTCGAGTTCACGCAGAAGGCCAAGGAACTCAACCGCGACGGCATCGTGGCGGAAGTCTCCTGGCGCCGCCGTGAGTTCAACAACGGCATCCGCAACGGCGAGGAAATCACCGCGCTCGCGCCGATCCCCGAGCTCGAATTCATCCGGCAGGTGATCCGCTTCCAGGACGCCCGCACCGGCCAGCTGCTCGAACCTCCCCTGCGCACGATGGAACGCGTGCGCCGCAGCGACTCGCCCTATCCCGAACTCCGCGCGTTCCAGCTCCAGGAACTCTACAAGCTCGCCGGCGGCCGACCGGACGCGTGGGGCCTGCTCTTCTCGCCGAGCGCCCAGCGCGACGCCGAGCAATTGCGCCGCATCACGCAGAACGGGATCGAACCCTATGATTACCTCTTCCGCGACAAGTGGGCCGACGTGAAGGCCGAACTCCGCGCCTTCCTGATACCGCAAAGCGGCGCCGGCTACGCCGAAGAAGCCCGCTTCTGGCGCGCGACCTTCGTCCAACTGCGCAACCGTCGCCTGGTCTTCGCCGGCATGGTCGGCCGCGACGGCACGCCGCGCTTGCGTGAGGCGACGAAGGGAAGCGCCCTCTACGGCCTCGATAACGACGGCAAGGTCGCCGTGCTCTTCCGCGTCGACGAGGACGGCCTGCCCAAACGGGTCGCCGACGCCGCGCCGCTCTCGCCGCTGCTGCGCTATCCCGCCTTGGTCGCCGAAGCGGCCGAAGCCGCCGGCATCCCCAAGGGACTGAATCCGCCCGACGGCGGCTGGGAGACCCTGCTGCAAGGGCGCGACCTCTGATCATGGCCTCCTCCAACGCATTCCGACTCCGCTGGAAAGGCTCCGTGACCGGCCCCTTCCCGCTCGCCCGCGTCCAGGAACTCCTCCGCTCCGGCGAGATCAGCCTGCTGCACAACATCGAAGCCGACGGCAGCTGGATGACGCTGCGTGATTACCTGCGCGGCGCCGGCTTATCCCGCGCGTCCGGACCGACGTCTGAATCGTCCTCCGGCGAAGCACCGCCCCCGCCGCCGGGCTTCGCCTCCGTCGGCGTCGACGGGATCATGCCGGACACCAGCCGATCGGTCGCCGGCGAGAACCTTGAACGCGCCGTGCGCGCCGGCTACCTCTGGTGCGGTTCGACGTTCCTCCTACCGCCGCTGTTCGCGCTGACGGTCTACGCCTGGCACGTGGTCGCCCCGGATACTCCGCCCATTTCACTCTTCATCCTGCTGACCTTCACCACGGCGCTGGGGTGCTTCCTACCGGTGCTCTTGGTCCGCCGGATCGGACGCACCTTGGACCAGGAGGGATTGGCGGAAATCCGCCAGACCCAGTCCGGCCTCGCCCTCGTCCTGGCCTGCCTAGGCCTGCTTCTCTGGCTCTGGTGCTTCTGGATCATCGTCCATCAGCAGCGGCCCTGAACCTCAATCGGCTTGACGAGCCTGAGGGGCTGGGCTGGACTGACCGAACTCGGTTTTCGGTAGTGTAGCTCAGTTGGTTAGAGCGAGGGACTCATAAGCCCTAGGTCGGCAGTTCGATCCTGCCCACTACCACCACCGGGTGATGCTTCTCCCGCTCAGGCCTTCAGGATGGCCGAGACCGGGATATCCAGTCCGTCCTTCCAGAGGGCTTCCAAGGCGTAGCTCTTACGGATGTCTTCGCGGAAGACGTGGAAGAGCACGTCGAAGGCGTCGACGACCGTCCAGCCGCTATCGCGCTGGGATTCAGAGCGGGAAGTCACGCCGACGTCATCCAGCGCATGCTCGAGGGCGATACGCAGGGCGCGCAGGTGAGGCTCGGAAGTGCCGGTGGCGATCACGAGGAAATCGGCGATGGAGGAAATCTGGCCCATCTCGAGGACCCGGATCTCGACGGCCTTCTTATCGTCGAGGGCGCGGATCGCGGCGATGAGGTGGGCCGGCAACTTGGGCAGCACGACCATCGGCTTGGCGGCGGCCTTCTCGCCGCGGCTCTTGGCCTTCAAGGCAGGGATCGCCGGGATGACGCGACGGGCCGGACGGACCGAACGGGCGGCCGGTTTCGCGGACTTGCCGGCAGGTCGACCCTTGGCAGCAGGCTTAGCGGAGGTCTTCTTGGTCTTCTTTTTAAGGGCGGACATGGTCAGGCTTGGTAAAGGGAGCGCTCATCGATGTGGCGGGCGACCCCTAGGGGCAAGCCGTTTCGGGGCGAATCACCGCGGCGCAGGGCCTCGCGCAGTGCGGTCGAAGACACCTGCACCGCCGGCGCCTTCAACACGGTCAGACGGATGAGCGCCGCGATGGCCGGAGGGGGCACGGTCGAGATGCCATCACGTGACAGCACGGCAAATTCCACCAGACTGCAGAGCTCGCCGACATCCTTCCACCGGTCCAGCCTGGCCAACTGATCGGCCCCGAGGACCCAGACCCGCAGGGCCTCGGGAAATTCTTTGGCTAATTCGCGGGCGGTCTCGACGGACCAACTGGTGCCGTCGCGATGAATCTCGCGCTCATCGATTACGGCCCACGGACAATCCGCGAAGGCGAGGCGGCACATCATCGCACGGTCGGCCGCGGAGGCCACGGGCGCACCTGACCGCATGGGCGCCTGTCCCGCCGGAATAATCCGGACTTCATCCAGACCCAGCTGCTTATGCGCAGCCACGGCTGCCGCCACATGACCCGCATGCGGAGGATCAAACGTCCCACCTAGGATACCGATGGCAGCAGGCATGGCGCATTACGCTCCGGCCGGACGCCGGTGGCAACCCAAAGCAGGCTTGAGCCCGGGGCCTTCCGCCGAAACACTGCCCCATGGCGTCAGCCTCGCGATTCCTCCCCCCGGGCTTCGACCCCACGCAGACCGTGGCGGTCATCGCCGGCAAAGGCCGCTACCCCGCCCTCCTCGTCGAATGCGCCCGCGCCCGCGGCGCCCGGATCAAGCTGGTGTCCTTCGAAGAAGAGACCGATCCCGCCCTCATCGCCACCTTCGACCCGGCCGACCATCGCGCGATTCCCGTCGGCAAGCTCGGTCAGATGCTCGACGCGCTCAAGGAACTCGGCGCGGCCGGCGCCGTCATGGCCGGACAAGTGACTCCGCGCAAACTGTTCACGGGCATGGTGCCCGACCTGAAACTCATCGCGCTCATGGCCTCGCTGAAAGAGCGCAACGCCGAGACGATCTTCGGGGCCATCTCCGTCGAGATCGAGAAGGTCGGCGTCCGCATGCTCGATGCGCGCGTCTTCCTCGACGACCATCTCGCCTCGCCCGGCTGCATGACGGGCTGGGCCTGCGGCATCGGCGACGACCAGCTCGCCTTCGGCACGCGCATGGCCCGCGAGATGGCCCGCCTCGACGTCGGCCAGTCCGTGGTCACGGCGAAAGGCACCGTCATCGCCGTCGAAGCCTTCGAAGGCACCGACAACATGCTCCGCCGCTGCGTCCAGACGGGCGGCAAGGAGATGCTGCTCACCAAGACCGCGAAGCACGAGCCGGACTGGCGCTTCGACGTGCCCTGCTTCGGCGTCAAGACGCTCGAAAGCATGGCCGAAGGCGGCGTGGCCAAGGCGGCCCTCGAGGCCGACGCGGTCATCCTCATCGACAAGCCGGCCGTGATCGCGCGCGCCAAGCAGCTCGGCATCGACCTCTTCGGCTTCGGCCCCGCCTGAAATGACCATGGACCGCCGTCGCTTCCTCGGCACCAGCCTCCTGGCCGGACTGGCGGCACCGGCTTTCGCCGCCCCGACGGAGCCGGACTCGTTCGACTTCGCCTTCCTGACCGACATCCACGTGCAGCCGGAACTCGGCGCCCCGGAAGGTTTCCGTCAATGCCTGCGGGCCGTCAACCGCCTCGCCACGCCGGCGGACTTCGTGCTGACCGGAGGCGACCTGATCTTCGACGCGCTCGACGTCGGGATGGATCGCGTCCGCGAACAGTGGAAGGTCTTCGACGAATGCAGCAAGGAACTCGCCCTGCCGGTCCATCACGTGATCGGTAATCACGACGTCGTCGGCTGGTCGGCGAAGTCGCTCGTGAAGCCGACCGACCAGGATTACGGGAAGAAGCTCTTCGCCGAACGCTTCGGGCTCGCGCGCACCTATCGGAGTTTCGACCACCAAGGCTGGCACTTCATCCTCCTCGACTCGATCGGGCAGAACAAGGAGACGCTCGAATACGAAGGCTGGATCGATGACGCGCAGCTCGCTTGGCTGAAGCAGGACCTCGCCGCGACCGGCCCCACGAAACCGATCGTGATGGTCACGCACATCCCTTTCTACACGACCTGGCATCAGGTGCTCATGGGTCCCGATCACCGCCTCGACGGCAAGGCGATCGTCCGCAACCTGCATACCTTCCGGAAACTCTTCGACGCCTACAACCTGCAGCTGGTCCTCAGCGGCCACGGCCACGTCGTCGAACGGATCGAGATCGGCAAGGTCACCTACCTCCAAGGCGGCGCGGTGTGCGGCATGTGGTGGAAGGGACCCGTCTTCGGCAAACCCGAAGGCTTCGGCACGGTCACCTGCCGGCGCGACGGCACCTGGTCGTGGCGCTACCGCGACTTCGGATGGAAGGCGCGCCGATGAGCCGTCGGTTGCTGCCCTTGCTACTACTCCTACCGTTGGTGCCAGACGCGGCGCCCATCGAACGAATCTGGCTGACACATCGGAGCGGCAGCCCGACACATCTGGTGGTGAATTGGGAGACCGCCCTGACGGCACCCTCGGTGGTAGAGTATGGCACCACGCCGGCGCTGGGATCGGTCGCTTCCGCCCCTGCCAAAAAAATACATCACGTCGAAATCCCCCTGCGGCCGGGCGACCCCCAGGTGTATTACCGCGTCCGCTCCGGCGAAGACATCTCCACGATTCACGCATTCAAGGGCTACCCCAACGACGAACTACGCATCGCGGTGATCGCCGACACCGGCTACGCCAAGACCTCCTGGGGCGAAGCGATCCTTCGCACCGACCCGCACCTGCTCGTCAGCGCGGGAGACCACGTGCCCGCCTTGCACCAAGGCAAGCCTGTCAGTCCGTCGGACACGACGGCCTTTTCAGCGCTCATCGCCCGCTATCCGGCGCTCTTCGCAAGCACGCCTTGGCTGCCCTTGCTCGGCAACCATGACCGCGAGATCCGGCCGCGCGGCCCCCGGCCCCCGGCCGACGCCGTCTACGACATCCAAGCGCGCGCTTTCCTAGAATTCTTCGCCCGCCCGGAAGACGGCTGGAAGTGGCGCTTCGACCTGCCGCAGATGGGCGTCCGCCTCGTCGCACTAGACCTCAGCCACACGTCGGACCATGGCACGACCTGGCAGTCTTGCCACGACTTCCTCCCGGGGTCGCCGCAATTCGCATGGTTCCGCGAACAGATGGAAAACTCGGACCAACCGTTCCTGATTCCAATCTATAATGAGAAACATTCTACCGTCCGTGGCTTCGGCGGCGGGGCCTACGCCAAACTGCTCGCCCAGAGCAGCCTCGTGTTCACGGGGTACGGCTATTTCGCCGAGCGCGCCGAGGTCGGCGAAACCACCTTCTACAACACCAGCGTCTCCGGCACCGGTACGCCGTACAAGGACCCACGCTCGGTCTTCCTTCGCAGCGAAGACAACTTCGTGCTGATCACCGTGAAGCCCGGCCGCCTTACGGCGCAGCTGCGACGCATCCCAGACGGCTCGGTCCTCGACGAGAAGTCATTCGCCCCGCGGACGGGGCGTTGAGCCACACTCAGCCTTCGTAGAAGCCCCAGCCGGTCGCGCTTTCGGCGAGGAACCAGGCGAGCAATCCGCCAAGGATGAGCAGCAGCCACTTACGATGCCGGGCCCAGAGCGCCGGCGTCTCATCGGCGTGATCGAGGCCCCGGCGGGTACTGAGCAGGAGCTTCAGCCGCGCATGCCAGGCCAGCCGAGTCTGCGGGGAAAGATCACGGTGCGCGTAAGCGTTGACCCGATAATCGGGCTTACGGAACAGACTGAGGAAACGACGCCACACCCAGGCACCTTACACCCTTTACCCACGCTTTACAAGCGGAGCGTCTCTGGGTAAGTCCAAGGCGTGAAGTCCACCACCCGGTCCCTCCGCGCCCTCAAAGGCGTCCGGCCCATCGTCTGCCTGACCGCCTACGATGTGAGCACGGCCCGTATCGCGGACGCCGGCGGCGCCGATCTGATCCTGGTCGGTGATTCGTTGGGCAACGCCGTCCTGGGACTGCCCGATACGGTCGGGGTGACGATGGACATGATGATCCACCACGCGGCGGCCGTCGTCCGCGCCAAGACCGACGCGCTCGTCGTCGGCGACCTCCCCTTCGGCCTCGCCCACGATAGCTTCCCCAAACTTCTCGGCTACTGCCGTCGCTTCCTCCAGGAAGCCGGCGTCAAAGCGGTGAAGATCGAAGGTGGCGCCTCGCTCGCCCCGGCCATCGCCCGGCTCGTCGACGCCGGCATCCCGGTCATGGGCCACGTCGGCATGCTTCCCCAACGCGTCCACTCCGCGGGCTATCGTCGCCGCGGACTCACGCCCGAAGACCAGCGCAAGATCCTCATCGACGCCCAGGCGGTCGCCGCCGCGGGTGCGTTCTCGATGGTCGTCGAATGCGTCGACGAAGCCTTCATGCCCAAGGTCACCGAAGCGGTCGACATCCCGACCATCGGCATCGGCTCCGGTAGCGGCTGCGACGGCCAGATCCTCGTCATCCACGACCTCCTGGGTCTCACGCCTGAGCCTCCGCCCTTCGCCCGACCTGAAGCCAACCTGCACCGTGACGCGGTCGCGGCCGTCCGCCGCTGGGCCGCCAAGGTGCGCACCAAGAAATCCAAATGAACTGCGTCATCTTCGGAGCAGGAGGCTGGGGTACGGCCATGGCGATCCACCTCGCCCGCCAAGGCCAGACCGTGACGCTCGTGCCGCGCCGCGCCGAACAAGCCCTCGCCCTCGCCACCACGCGCGAGAACACCGACTACCTGCCCGGTCATCGCCTCGACGATTCGATCCAGATCGGGCTCGAGCCCCTGCCGGCGCTGATGGATGCCGATCTGGTCTTCCTCGCCTGTCCTTCGAAAGGCCTGCCGGAACTGCTCGCCTCCATCGGTCCCGCCGTCCGCGGCTCCGGCGCCAAGATGGCGATCTCGCTCTGCAAGGGCCTCGACCTCGCCACGCTGCGTCGTCCTTCCGAACTGATGGCCGCGGCCTTCGGTGACATCCCCGTCGCCACGCTCAGCGGACCAAGTAACGCCGATGAAGTCGCGCGCGGCCTGCCCACGGCCCTCGTCCTCGCCTCGGTCGCCCCGGAATCATTGATGAGGGACGTCCAGGCCGCCGTGAGCGGTCCGACCCTGCGCGCGTATACTTCGACCGACCTCATCGGCGTCGAGATCGGCGGCACGCTCAAGAACGTCTACGCCCTCGGGGCCGGCCTCTGCGACGGACTCGGCCTCGGCTCCAACGCAAAGGCGGCGATGCTCACGCGTTCGCTCCAGGAGATGGCCCGACTCGGTGAAGCGCTCGGCGCCCGCCCGGAGACTTTCCTCGGCCTTGGTGGCGTCGGCGATCTGATGGCGACCGCCCACGGCTCCTGGAGCCGCAACCGCTCCCTCGGCGAACAGCTCGCCAAAGATCCGCGCGGCACGCTGGCCGCGCTCGCCGCGCGCAAGGAAGCCGTCGAAGGACACCGCGCCGCCGAAGCACTCTCGAAACTCGCGACCAGTCGCGGCCTCGAGGCGCCGATCCTCTTCTGCCTGCACGCGATCCTCTACGAAGGCCTCGACCCGCGCGCGGGCGTGGTCGCGCTGATGACCCGCGACCTCCGTCCGGAGGCATGAGCGAGCCCGACGTCGAGACGCGTCCGTCCGCGATCGCCGGCCAAGGCCTTTTCGCCCGCCGGGATTTCGCCGCAGGCGAGCGCCTCGCGCCCTACCGTGGGCCCATCACGGCAACCCCGCCGGCTCGACCCGAGAGCGGCGAGGTCTTCGCGCTGGAGGTCGCCGCGGGACTCTGGCTCGACGGGTCTGGTGCCGATAACCCCGCACGTTGGGCCAACCATTCCTGCGAGCCCAACGCGGAACTCGTCTGGCATGAATCGGACGGCGAGGCCTGGCTGACGAGCCTGCGCCCCCTCCGCGCCGACGAAGAAATCACCTTTGATTATGGCTTTTCGTTGGCGGAAAGCCTCTTCCACCCATGCGCGTGCCGGGCTCCCGGCTGCATCGGCCGGATCATCGCCGCCCCGCTCCGCCCCGCCCTGCGCCGTCACCTGCGTTTTTCACGTCCAAGGGATTGACCACCCGACAGCCCAAGGTCAGTTTTCCAAGGTCAATCTGCCCATTTATCCATGAAAAAAGTCGCCCTTACCGAGCTCGATCCCCGGCTCCAGAAACAGATCACGGCCGCGGACCAGCAACTGAAGACTAACCCCCAGTATGCCGTTGAGGTCTTGTCCGGCATCTTGGTGCGTAATCCCGGCTGCATCGAAGTCCGCCGCAGCCTGCGCAAGGCCCAGAAAGCGATGCTCGGGACCAAGAAAGGCCTCTTTGACGGACTGACCGGCGCCCTGACCTCCGGCAAGATCGCCAAGTCCGTCGAAGCCGACCCGGTGGCCGCCATCGCCGCCGCCGAAGACGCCCTCGCCAAGAAGCCGACCGACGCCAACGCGAACAAGACCCTCGCCCTCGCCGGCCTTAAGCTCGGCTTCCATGAGCTCGCCGCCTTCGCCTACGAGGAACTCGCCACCAACGAGCCGAGCCAGGTCCAACACTTCGTCGACCTCGCCAACGCCTGGGTCGCCGGCGGTGAATACGACCAATCCCTCGCCGCTGCCGACCGCGGCCTCAAGCTCTTCCCCGGCAACGGCGACCTCCAGGAAGTCGTCCGCAAAGCCTCCGTCAGTAAGACGATGAAGAAGGGCAACTGGGAGGACAAAGGTGACTTCCAGTCCAAGCTCAAGGATAAGGACGAAGCCCTGCGCCTCGACCAGTCCTCGCGCACCGTCACCGATTCCGCGACCGCCCTCGCCCAGGCCGGCGAGCTGGCCCAGAAGATCCAGGCGGCCCCGGACAGCCTCGACCTTTATCGCGAGATCGTCCGCATGTTCCTCATCGCCGAAGACCTCGACAGCGCCATCGCCTGGCTGCAGCGCGGACGCCTGACGAGCCAAGGCAAGGCCGACACCTCCCTCGAGCGTCAGGAAAGCGACCTCGTCATCCGCCGCTACGACCGCATCTCCAAGCAGCTGCGTGAAGCGATCGCCGCCAACCCCGCCGACGCCGCCAGCAAGGACGCCCTCGCCAAGAACGAGACCGAACTCACCGACTTCCGCCTCAAGACTTCCATCGCGCTCGTCGAACGCTACCCGAACGATTTCTCCTACCGCCACGAGCTGGGTACGCTCCTGCTCGCCGCCAACCGCCTTGAAGAGGCCGTCCAGCAGCTCCAATACGCGCAGCGTAACCCGAAGTTCCGCCAGCCGGCCCTCCTCGCCATCGGCCGGGCCTTCTCCCAGGGCGGCAAGTTCGACCTCGCGATCGAGCAGCTCACCACCGCGAAGAGCGAAGTCCAGCTGATGAACGACCTGAAGAAGGAGATCATCTACGCCCTCGGCGACACCTACGAGAAGATGGGCAAGGACAAGGAAGCCGTCGACGAATACAAGGTCATCTACATGGCCGACTCCGGTTACCGCGACGTCGCCAAGAAGATCAACGACTTCTACGAACGCCAGAAGGGCGCTTCGGCCTAACGCTCGCCGCCGCCTTTCCTCCCTTGCGGACGGCCTGACCCGTCCGCCTCCCCTTTCCTGCCCATGGCACTCACCTCCTTTAAGAGCAACCTCATCGCCGACGTCGGCATCAGCATGGGAGACGA